>ONQO01000047.1 GCA_900319995.1 uncultured Bacteroidales bacterium | reverse complement strand
CAGGCGGAAGCGGTAGTTGTGCCGGCGGAAGTTATATTGAGGGCGAGACCGTCACCGTTTGTGCGAGCACACCGACCAAAGCCGGTTCAACTTTCAACGGTTGGAGTTATTCGCCGAGCGTGATCGTGACAACAGGTCAGTTCACTATGCCGGCATCGAATGTGGTGATTACGGCTACATGGGTTGAGGCCTCTTATGCTCTCAATCATAGTGGTAGCAATTATACTAACACAGAAGGAAAGACGACTATTAAGTCGAGCGACACGCCTCTTACCTTAAATTACACATGCACGGGCACATACGCGTTCCCCAAGAGTATTAGTATTACCGGTGGAGGCAAGTCATGGGCGGCAGGAACGGATTACACATGGAGTGTAGAAGATAGCAAACAAGCAGCACAATTGGTTATTGCAAGTACTTCTATCTCTGCGGATGTGACCATTACCATCACCATGAAGACGCGCTATACGGTAGTTTGGGATGAGCACGGAATTACAAGCACAGAGTATTATGCTTCTGACGACAATGACGTGACTATGAAGGGTGGTATCGCTGATTGCGGCGAGAAGAAATTCTATGGATGGACAGAGGATGCGGAGTTCGTATCGCACGCCACCACACCGCCTACTATGGCAAGTAGCGGAGCTATCAGCGGCGACAAGCATTACTATGCTATTTATGCCGATGCTACCGTGCCGGCAAATCCGGGATATGTGAAAGTGACGAGCATTTCTGCAGGCACGTATCTGATTGCGACGACTTCGCAAGCATATACTGGAAAAGTCGATGGACAAACATATGGAGGACATGTAGCAGTAACAGTAAGTGATGGAGTTATAAACAGCAAGCCTAATGATGCTGTAGAAGTGACGGTTACATTAGGAACAGGCGTTAATGCAGATAAGTTTGATATATATGATGGCACGTATCATTTATCATCTAAAGACAAAGGTATTACATTCGCAGCTGTTGCTTCGTTTGAATGGCAATTAACGGGTGAAGGATATATCAAGAATACAAATGGCACCCACTATCTTCAATACAATAGTGCAAGTCCTCGTTTTGCAAGTTATTCAAGTAGCCAAGTGAAGGCATACCTCTACAAGAAACAGACGACAACTTATGAGAACTTTGCGAAGACTTGTGCGGTATATGATATTACGATTACCACTCCGAGTGGCGGAATAGTAACGACTACTCCTGCTGCGGGAACGGGTGTTGCAGGCGAAGGTCAGACGGTAACAGTCAATGTGACGCCGAACAGTTGTAAGTATCTGTCGGCATTGAAATACAATGACGGAAGCGATCATGCCATCAGTATTGCTTCTACGCCTTATACGTTCACGATGCCGGCAAGCGATGTAACGGTAACGGCTACTTTTGCAGACAAGAGTGTTTCTTCGATAGCAGCGAACACAGCCACCCATCGTACATTGATGCAAGGCACAGCATTCGAAGGTGAGCAGATTCGCGTGACCTATAATAACGGCGAGACGGAAGACTTGGCATGGAACGCAAGCGGTTTGACCTTCAGCGGCTATAACATGTCCACGTTGGGTAACCAGACAGTCAGCGTGGCATATAGCGGTAGTTGCGGAAGTGCGAACACGAGTTATGATATTGAGATAACGGATGGTATTCCGGTGACGTTCAGCGATTGCGGAATAACCACAGTTAACAAGTATGATCCGGGAGCAACTGTACCAGTAAAAAGTACTTTAGGTGAATATGGATGCTCCGGTTGGGTTTTTGATGGTTGGAGCGAAACGCCTATTGTACATGGTTCAACGGCAGGATATACCATCGTTGAGAATTTCAGTGCAAGTGTTCCAAAGACATTGTATGCCGTGTATGTAAAGAAAGAGAATACATACACTAGTATTGATGACGCAAGTGAATTACTTTCCGGTTTCCAATATGCAATTATGAGACAATATTCATATAATAATCATATGATACTAAAAGCGGAAGCCGGAACAGGCGCTAATGCAGGATATTTGGTCGCTGTAAATGAATATAACAATGCATTATCTTATTCTTCTCCGGACTATACGCTAACGAGCACAGAAGAAAAATATGCATGGCAGTTGCAAGGCAGCGCTGGAAATTGGGTGTTGTACAACAAGAGTACCAACAAATACTTGGATTTATCCACCGCAGGCAATGCAGAAATTGAGAGTGTTATAGCAGACAGATTTACCATTACGCAAGATGCATATGACGACCATTTATTTACAATTCGTTCAAATACTAATACAACCTATTATTTGACGTATAATAGCAGTTATTATAAAAGTTATACGAGTGCGCAAAAGTGTGATATTCTCCGCCGCTCAATGCAATTCTCCTCAACGCCTCCATGTGCGCCGCAATCAGCAGTGTTCCATGGTAATGGAGGTACGGTGATTGCAGATGGAGGAAGTCCGACCGGCGGTGATCTGACCATTCGCGAAGCAACGCGTGATGCAGGTATCACAACTCCGACAGCGGAATATGAAGACTGCGATGGAAAGAGTTGGACTTTTATTGGTTGGGCTGATCATGAGGTAGATGTAACCCGCGTGCCTGTTTTGACAACCGATTTGCTAAATGACGGTGGTGGAAACAAAGCACATGCCATCACAACTGACGGTGAGGAGTTCTGGGCGGTTTATACAAACCAAGGAGAACCGATGACTCAGTACGGAACAATTTCGTTCAGTATGAGTGATATCCGTTTGGATTATCATACAGACGAGACAGAAGTCACCAAGACCGTTCCGGCTATGGGAGATTATACCTTCGGTTACAAACGCGTGGGACATCAGTCCAATCAAGGTATCCAGCTGGAGGCAGGGACAGGAGAATTCTACAACAAGACATCGCTTGGTAAGATTAACTCTATCAGTTTTAATACATTTAAGGCTGGAGGTATCAATAATCTCAAGGTTTATGTAGGAGATGCATCGAAAGCTACAACCTATGAGCTGACAGCAGCGGAATTACAAGTAGTAGGATCGACTTATACTTACTATCCTTCGCACAACTGCGAGTATATATATATCAAGAACTACAACAGTTATGTATGCGTAGAAGGAATCAGCATTGAGTTTGGAAAGGGCACGAAAGTATGGGCGACTACCCCGGATTGTAAACGTGTGACACTTTCGGGTGATATCTACGCCACCAGTACCAACGGTCGCGGTATCATGGCAGTGACACCGTTGCGTGTGAATGCTTATCAGTTAGATCCGAGCGCAGGTATTGTAATATCATCCAATAGCAGCGATGTTTATTTCTCAACAGACAGGAATGCGAACTTCGCAAAAGCAGCAGCCAATCAGCCGAAGACTTCGGTTACGGTGAATGCCGGTTTGGACGGCAATCTGTCCACGGATGTCTATGTACATTATAAACCGAGCAGCATCGGTGACGGAATACCTGCTGACGTAATGGTATCTGCCAATTTAGCGATTCCAGATCCGGGCGTGACAGCATCTCATTCGATTCATGTCCGTAATCTACCTGAGAAGTTCGTTATCGCCGCCAAAGTAGGTGCCACATGGTACGCACTGCCGGCAGACATGAATGCAGAGACCAACCCAAGTGGAGTGGTAATCGAGGTAGATGAAACTAATATGACTGCGACGGCTCCGAATACCTGCAGTTATACCATTTGGCCGGTAAAGACGACCAACGGCGAGTATGACCGCTATGCCATCAATACGGCTCATTATGACGGCAATGCCTTTGGTGAGCGAGTACGTTTCTCTGCTATCAACAATGGCAACAAGGGATTGTGGGCAAATAACGCTACCAGCGGAAACGGCATCCGCAACTATGCCGCCATTACTTCCACCAGCGACGGAGGAACAACAGAAAATACCAACCCGTCGTACGAATGGAAGATAACGACAACCATAGTTGATGGCAAATGGCAATACACGCTGCAAACCGACCAAACACAAAACGACAGATATCTGCGTTACTGGTTCGCAGCTACCGGCGGACCGAAATGGGGTACTTACACCAGCGGCGAGCAGAATCTGTATTTCCTGCCGGTAACAGAAGTAGAGCCGTTCGAGATGCAAGTGGTAGAATGGTATCCGACGAAAGTGTTAGTACAAACCGAAGCCGCTCTTGCAAGCCCGTCAGTAAAGGTTAACGGCGAAGCAGTAGCAAGCCCTGTCCTGACCAACAAAGGCGGCAAGTTATGGGAGATCAGCGGTCTGCCGTTAGAGAGTAATCCGACTAAGTCTATGACCGTGGCGTTTACTGCAGACGAGAAGAACTATGCTTGCACCAAGACGGTTCCGATCATTATATCCCGTGAGGCAAAGACGCAGGCAAGCGAGCCGTTCGCGACACTTGGAGCAGCTATTTACACGAAGTCTGATGTGGTTGTCCGTGATGGTGCGGTACTGACGGCGAATGGCTCGAATGCAGCCAATACATTCAACGACGTGACCATCTATCCGACTTCGAAGATCAGTGTGCCGAGTGAAAAGAGGCTGACGGTACACTCCCTGACCTTCTTCGGCGGAATAGACGAAATCTACGACGGCTCTGCTTACACGATAAACAAATACGGTGTACCGGAATTGTCGTTGAAGGGAACGCTCCATAAGAGCATCGCACAAATAGACTATGTGATGCGTGTGGATCTGGATCAGATGTACCAGACAGGTGTACCTTATGACGTTAATCTGAATGAGATTACTTATTGGGACGGGACAGCCATGACACCGGGAACAGACTTGTATGTATCGACGTACGACGGTCAAGCCCGTGCCAACAAGGAAAGCAAGACCTGGATTTGGGAAGAAGATTTCGCTAGCAAGTTAGGCGCCGCTACACTGAAAGCAGGAATAGGCTATACGATTTCCGCAGAGTTGCAGAGCGGCGTAGGTGACACATACTCCATCATCCGTATGCCGATGGCAACCAACATTGCAAACGATGGTACCGAAGCGGGAAAAACAGTAAATGTGACAGCGTACGCCAACACCAAAGGTGAGACTATAAGCGACAATCACAAAGGTTGGAACTACCTGAGCAACCCGTATATGGTATCTATCAGCGGCGGAGAGGCAGACTCGAAACTGGTAGTCGGCTATCTGCAAGAGACAGGCACCGGTCCATGGGAGTGGAAAGATGACACATACCGCTATGTAACCATTCCCGTTGACAACGGAACTGACTATTATCAAATGAAATTTAGCGAGGCTACATTGAAACCATTCAAGAGTTTCTTCTTGCAGATTGGCACAAGCGGAGTATTAACTTTCGCACTTGCAAGCCGCCAGAATGCACCTGCACGCTATTTGGAAACGAGTGCTCGCGAAGTGGAATTCGAGATTCTACTTAGCAACGCCTCCCGCACGGACAACACCGGTATGCTCATTGCGGACAGTTACAGTCCGTCGTATGAGATTAATGCCGACTTGGAGAAGATGATAGGTTCGATGTCCGTATATACCATATACGGCGGTTATAATCTGGCATACAACGCTCTAAGTCCTACGGATGCGGAACAACTGATTCCGGTAGGTTATGTAGCGCCGTCCGCAGGCGAATATACATTCGGTCTTGACGAACAGGGCGACTATGAACAGATTGAACATATTTATCTGACAGACTACGAGCAAGGTCTCACGACTGATCTGTTGAACGAAAGTTATACTTTCATGACCGCAACAGGCAAGAACGAGAGCCGATTTGCCATCAATGTCATCCTGAAAGAAGAAAACTCCGAACTTCCCACCGGCGTAGATATTCTGCAAGGAGACAAAGACCGTCCGCTGAAATTCATCATGGAAGACAAGATGTATATCTTACGAAACGGTGTTCTTTATGACGCAACGGGAAAGAAAGTGAAATAAATGTTTAATGTTTAATGTGTAATGTTTAAAGAGTTAAAGATTATGAAGACATTGAGATATTTATTGATAGTAGCAGCAATGGTAAGTTTCTTGGGCGCAAAAGCCCAAGAGCTTGCCCAACAACCTGAAGCGCAGATGCACTCCACATCCGTTATGCAAGGTTCGGGTTCAACCCTGCCCTCAGCTGCAGTTAACGGAGTTAATACTACCTATTCTCCGTCGAAGGCGCCTAACGGCCCCAGACGTGAACGTCCGGGTGACAATACCGATCCCTATAAAGATCCTATAGGCGATGTAATGTGGCCGTTGATGCTTCTCGCGTGTGCGTATTGCGCGTTCCTTATTATCAGACGCGCAAGCGTGAGGCGTGTTAAGAGGAGTTAACGGGATAACGTAATTCGTAATAACGAAGACAAAGCAACGTCCATATGGGCGTTGCTTTTGTGTGCAAAAGTGGTAAAATACAAGCAAAAATGCAATTATTCAAAACAAATTATTGAATTTGAATAATTTAATTTGCATAATTCAAAAAAAAGTTGTACCTTTGCAGCAAAATTTTAAATTATGGAAAAAATAACAAATCCTTTTATTATTCGTGGAGCTATACCAAAGGCATATTTCTGCGATCGGGAAAAAGAGACAGAGCAATTAGTGCGCTATTTAACCAATGGAGAGAATGTAGTGCTGCATGCACCGCGTCGTATCGGAAAAAGTAAACTAATCGAGCATTGTTTTGAGCTGCCTGCCATCAAAGGAAAGTACTATACCATTTTTGTAGATATATTGCAAACGGGTAATTTGCAAGAGTTTACCTATGAGTTCGGGAAAGCTGTTTTTGAAGCCACTGTTTCTTTGGGCAATAAGATGTTGAAACAATTTGCACAAACTGTGCAATCGTTGCATACAGAATATACCATAGATCCCTTTACCGGCTTTCCTAAATTAAGCATGTCTATTGGTCATATTGAAAATTCGGTATATACGATAGAAGAAGTATTCCGTTTCCTGGAGCAAGCCGACAAACCCTGTATTGTGGCTATAGATGAATTTCAGCGCATAGCCGAGTATCCGGAAAAGAATGTTGAAGCGATTCTCAGGACACATATCCAACGGATGCAAAACTGCGAATTTGTTTTTGCAGGCTCCGACCGGCATTTATTGGGTCAGATGTTTCAAGATTACAATCGCCCTTTTTATGAGAGCGCAGCTGTAATCACTTTGGAGCAGATAGAACGTAGTAAGTACAACACATTTGTAACGACACATTTTGAAGAATATGATAAGCATATTTCAGAGGAAGATGTAAACCGTATATATGCTTTGTTTGACGGAAATACTTATGCCATGCAAAAAACTTTTAATATGGCCTTCTCTTTAACTGCGAAAATGGAAAGTTGTACATTGGGCACAATCCGGCAAGCGATAGATGAAATCATCGAAGAGAATGACTTTACCTATCGCACACATTTGATGACTATTAGCCTATCCCAGAAAGAGGTTCTCTATGCCATCGCCCGCAGTGGCAAAGCCATACAGATAACAAGTGCGGCTTTTGTAGGTAAGTATCGTTTGGGTTCTTCGAGTTCTGTGCAGTCGGCTATTCGTAAATTAAAAGCAGACGGCTGGATAGCAGAATACATTAATAAAGATAGTCAAAAGTATTATCAACTAAACGATTATTTCTTAATGCTGTGGATACAAAAGAAGTATGGACGAGGATACGAAGTATGAGTATTTGCACCTCGCATGCACGTTCCTTATTATTCGGACGCGCAAGCGCGAGGCGTGTTAAGGGGAGTTAACGGGATAACGTAATTCGTAATAACGAAGATTAAGCAACGTCCATATGGGCGTTGCTTTTGTGTGCAAAAGTGAAAATATACAAGCAAAAATGCAATTATTCAAAATAAATTATTGAATTTGAATAATTAAATTTGCATAATTCAAAAAATGTAGTACCTTTGCAGCAAATTGTGAAAATACGGTAAATCGCTAAACTGTTAATAACTTGTTCACAGATTACTAATTACACAAATTTAGGCAGGTAGGATACGAGTTTTTATAACTTGGCACGGAGGAGAAGATGAATGTCCGTGCGAGTGGATGGGCGACTGTGAATGGTCGCCCATTGCTTTGAATAGACGGTCTCGGATAAACGGAGATACATGGCGAGTTGTGGGATAATCTGCCAACGGAGATTGAGGATAAAGCGCCCTCCGAGACCATAGACGGCAGGAATGGACCACGCGTAGAGGACATCGTGCTCGTAGAGATGGATGCGGTTCGCCCATTCACGGGCATCGAACCATTGAACCCTTAACTTAAGCGTTAAAGGTGGTTTAGCGTTGAACGATGAGAGTTGAGAGAAGTCCAACGCGAAATCCTGTGCAATACTTGCTCCGTAGGAGACGTTATTACGGGTGGACGTGCTATCGTTATTACGATTAGGGATGAGATTCGCATCTGCTGTAGTCCGGAGAGACCAAGGCCCGGAGTGCCAGTCAAATTGTGCGCGTAGCGAAAAAGTAGATAAATCTCCTTTCTTTTTCGCTCGCGAACGCAGGCTGAGCCAATAAGCGTGATGCAGTGATTCCGTAATCTCGTGACTCCGATTATACTTTAATTCAAACATGGCATCGTAGCCGAGGGAAGGGTATTGCGGAATGCCATATTTAGGACCGCTGAAACGGAATACATCTGCATAACCGGAAAAGCGCCAGTGAGCAAGGCGGGTGATGTCAAATGCGAGATACCCGCCATTCTCATCTCCGATGCGTGAGGTCTCCGAGAAAGCATAGCCAAGGACGTTGTCGAAAAATGGCGAGTAATAGCGGTAAAGGGCGATAAGAGAAACCCCGCTTGTCGGATAAAAACGGCTTCCAGCGAGGACGCCTATGCCCCATTTTTCATTTATGATTGGTGGTTGGTCATTTGTGATTTGATGATTTTGTGCCGTGGCTACTTCTCCAAAGGCATCGAACCAGCCGTGGTTATATCGGAAAGAGGCGCCAAGCACGGCTTGGTTGCGTCCGCGGAAGTAATGGCGGTTATATGCGGCGTCGCGGTATGGGCGGATAGAATCGGTATAGATATTCTCCAGCGCCGTAAGTTGGAAATGCAGGCGTTTATGGCGGAGAGAGAGATTGGCTCCTACAAGATGATGCCAAGTAGAATCGTTAGTGCGTTTCATGGAGTAGAGAGCAGTAGCATCCAGCCGTGTGGCTTTGCCCCATTCCCATCTGAACGTGGCACCCGCCCCGTGAAGTCCTTCCCCATCCACAGACGAGTAGTAACGTAGTCCTTCAATGTTTTGTCCGACCGACTGGACATACATGGATTTGCCGGCATGGAAGACCGAAGCAAGAACGAGCCCCTGTCCGAACGATGCCTGATAATTGCCGGCCACAAGCGTATGGAGATGCGGAGTGATGTTGCGAAGCTGAAGATAAGCCCCGTATTGCAGGTCAGCAGCAAGGCCTCCAGTTGGACGGCGAAGTTGTGCTCCAAAAATAACTTTTCGCTGATAATCAAAACGATAGCGTGTGTGAAAATACACAGGGTCAGTTCCTTCGAAGTTTTCAATATTACGTGCGTCAAGACGTGTGATGATTTCATGTTTCGCATGTGCAAAAACTTCTTTTGGGTAGATGGTGTTGGTTATGTCTGTTGTTTGCTGTGTGATTTTGACGAAAGGCAGCAGATCCCGTATTTCGTAGTCTTCCAGAGAAGGAATCATTCGCAATTCATACAATTCCTGAAACGGATGTTTATCCGCGTACATGAGGATATCATCTATCTGGCGCGGAGAAAGGAAATATAATTGCGTCAGCTCTTCGTCGGAGGTGTTATTCAGATCAATGGGTGATTCGTGCAACGCATACAAATCTGACTGCAATTGTTCAAAATCGGTTTCACTAATTTCTGTGATGGCATTGTAGATGTCCAGTATGATTTCGTCCAAGGAGAAAGAAGTCCTATCTCCAGCCCATCCATTCCGGGAAAGGAGAAAGAATAAAAAGACCAATATGATTCGTAATCGTCGTTTCACGGCACAAAAGTACAAAAAATAATTGAAAATTGAAAATTGAAAATTGAAAATTTGCGTAATTCGTGTTTTTTTTGTACTTTTGCAGCGATTTAATTAAGTTAAAACCCCAAAGATAGTTTAAAACGGCGAAATTAGTCAATGCCCCCCAAGAGACTATATCATATCATCGAGTGGATTGTTGCTATAGCAGCCTGTGTTTATCTGGTGTGGAAATTAGCGACGTATGACGATTATGCTGCACTAAGTGAGAGCCTGCGCGGGATGGGATGGCAGCAGTGGCTGGCTATCGTCATATGCGTGGCGTTGATGCCGGTGAATATGACTATAGAGGCATGGCGGTGGTATTCTTTAATGAATGAAGGAATGAGAGAATTAAAGGATGGAGGACTTTCATTCAGAGAGGCGCATAGACAGGTGTATTATAGCAAGTTAGCGGGATTGATTACGCCTTGGCGGCTTGGTGAATATCCCGCGAGGGGAGTGCTGGAAGTACAAAGGGACAAAGTACAAAGTACAAAGAGCGTGATGGCAAAAGTGCTGGCGATGGGAGCTGTGGGAAGTGCGACGATGACAGTAGCGATAGTGGCAGCAGGTGTTGTAGCAATGCTAATAGACAACTGGCAATGGACAATGGACAACGGGCACTACCGTATTCTTGTAGGAGTGTTACTTGTATTGCTGATAGCGGTGCTATGGTTTTCCCCGCGTTTGCTGAGGCGCTGGGCGGTGGTGTCGCATAAGCTGGTTATCAAGAGTGTGGGGCAGAGTATGGTGAGATTGACATGCTGGTGCATACAATTGGCGCTGGTTTTGTGGGCGTTAGGAGCTATTTCTAATTTCCCATTAGTTATTTGCCAATTGTTCGTTTATTATCTTTTCGTGACGATAACTCCGAATGTGCCGATAGCAGAAACCGGAATCCGCGGCGCTTGGGCCATAGTAGTGTTCGGAACTGTCAATGCAGCGCTGGCAGGTGTGCTCCTATGGGGTATAAATACGCTACTGCCATGCTTAATTTGGCTTTTTTTTGAAAAAAGTGAGCAAAAGTTTGTATAATTGCAAAAAAAGCAGTAAATTTGCAAGCGATTTTCGAAACACTGTAATAGCGGTATATCGGAATAAGAGAGAACGAATAAAAACACAATAATATCATGAACATTAATTTTCAGATTCATTATCGTGCCGAGTTTGGGCAGAGTCTGTGCGTTATAGAGACGCAGGAATCGATTTTAGGATGGTCAGAGAAGTCGCCGCTGTTGCTTAATTGCCAGGGCACTGATTTCTGGTCAGTCAATGTGCCGGTGAGTGATTTTGCCGGTGTTATTCAGTATAAGTATGCGATCCGTTTGCAGGACGGCCGTTTCCTTTATGAGGCAGGTGAGCCGAGAACATTGAAGTTACCAAGTGACAAAGTACAAAGTACAAAGGATCGTTTGGTAGTGCGTGACGCATGGCAGGCCAGTACTTATGAAGATTCGTTCTATACAACGGTGTTCCTGAAATCGCTGTTTGCCCGTCATAATCCGATGAAAGCCAAAGCCGCCAAAGGTAATATCCGCTTCTCGATAGATCTTCCGCAGATTCTGCCGACACAAGGTGTGGCAATCGTGGGCAATTGTCCGGAATTGGGAGACTGGAATGTGGAAAACAAGTTAGTCATGAGCGATGCCGAGTTTCCGCTGTGGCGTGCCGACATTATGGTCAAAGGACAAGATATCGTGGAATACAAATACCTCGTTTATGATCTAAAGACCGGTGCCATGGTGGATATGGAGTGGGGAGAGAACCGTCAGATATGGGGAGTAGAGAATGGTCAGATAATCTGCCAGAATGACCGCGGTTTCCGTCGCACTCAGCCTCGTTGGAAAGGTTCGGGTGTGGCAGTGCCGGTATTCTCTCTTCGTACGGATGAAGGTTTCGGAATAGGTGAGTTCCAAGACCTGAAAAAGATGGCAGACTGGGCTGCGGCTACAGGTCAGCAGATGATACAAACATTGCCGATTAATGATACTACATTGAGACACAATAACTTAGACAGTTATCCGTACAACGCAGTGAGCGTGTTTGCATTGCATCCGATATATATCAATATCGAGAAGATGGGTCGTCTGACGCCGGCGCAGAAGAAGAAATATGAGGCGAAGAAGGCGGAATTGAATGCACTGAAGATAGCAGATTATCAGAACGTGTATGACGCGAAGACGGTATTCTTCAAAGCATTGTACAAGCAAGACAAAGATTCGTTATTCGGCAGTGAGGAATACAAAGCTTTTGAGGAAAAGAACAAGGTTTGGCTGGAGCCGTATGCTACATTCTTGAGCAAGCGTGACAAGCAGCCGAAGGACTACTACAAGTTCCTACAATTCCATGCTGACAAGCAGTTGGCAGACGCCGTGGCTTATGCGCATTCGATAGGCGTAGCGATGAAGGGAGATATACCTATCGGCATTTCTCCGGACTCTGTGGATGCCGCTGTTTATCCCGAACTCTTCAATCTGGATGCGAGTGCCGGTGCTCCCCCCGATGATTTCTCCATTAGCGGTCAGAACTGGGGCTTCCCGACCTATAACTGGGACGAGATGGCGAAGGACGGTTTCGGCTGGTGGCGTCAGCGTTTCCAGAAGATGCAGGATTATTTCGATGCCTATCGTGTGGATCATATCCTCGGTTTCTTCCGTATCTGGCAGATGCGCAAGAGCGATGTATGGGGTTTGTGCGGACATTTTGTTCCGGCGCTTCCGTATAGTTATGATGATCTTTGTGCGCAGGGCGTATGTCTTGACTGGGATCGTATGACCAAACCATATATCCGCAGTAACTTCTTGGGTGACGTACTTGGTTACGATACCGAGTGGGCAAAGAAAAATGCTCTTCTGACACGGGACAATTACGTCTATTGGTTCCGTCCTGAGTTTGACACCCAAGCGAAAGTACAAGAGTGGGCAGATCGTCTGTTGGGAGATGAGAAACAACTGAAAGCCAGTGGTTTGAGTGCTGAGGCAGTAAAGAATATCTGCAACGGTTTGATTTACCTGCATTGCGAAGTGCTGATGGTAGAAGACCAACGGCGCCCAGGATGGCTCCATCCGCGTATTTCGATTTACCAGAGCCATTCGTTCAATGAACTATACAGCGACCAGAAAGAGGTGCTGATGCGCATCTACAATGATTATTTCTTCCGTCGTCATACCCAGTTCTGGCGTGACTCGGCGATGCGCAAACTGCCTACTCTGATTCATTCCACCCATATGTTGTGCTGCGGCGAGGATTTGGGAATGGTGCCTGCTTGTGTGCCCGATGTAATGCATGAGTTGCAGATCCTGAGTCTGGAGATCCAGCGTATGCCGAAGGATCCGACGGTCAAGTTCGCTCACCCGGCAGATGCTCCTTATCAGAGCGTATGCACGACCGGCACGCACGACATGAATCCGCTGCGCGCATGGTGGGAAGAGGACCGTGCCGTAACCCAGCGTTTCTACAACGAGCAGATGGGTTGGTGGGGAGACGCGCCGAAGGAAATGAGTCCGGAGATAGCAGAGTTCATCATCAATCAGCATATGTATAGTCCGGCAATGTGGACGATACTTCCGTTGCAGGACTGGCTTGCTATAGATGGCGACGTGCGTATCAAAGACCAGTTTGCTGAGCGCATCAACGTGCCGGCTAACCCCCGTCATTTCTGGAACTACAGGATGCACCTGAAGTTGGAAGAGTTGATGAAGTGCGACAAACTGAACGCAAAAATCAAGAAACTGACAAGCGTGAGATAAGATAAGCGTAGAAAGAGAAAGAAAACAATCAGCGGGGAGATTGCCCCGCTGATTGTTTTTTTGAGGAATGGAGTATAGGAGATAGACGCACTATGCTCAATAGTCTCACTATACTCACTAGACAGAAATAGAAACTATATACTCAAAGTCTGCAACGCCTCCCAAGAATCTTCCTTGATGTCCTTTTTCT
Source organism: uncultured Bacteroidales bacterium (assembly GCA_900319995.1). Classification (GTDB taxonomy): domain Bacteria; phylum Bacteroidota; class Bacteroidia; order Bacteroidales; family Paludibacteraceae; genus Colicola. Next base: position 1,832 of record ONQO01000047.1, on the reverse strand, counting down.
GATGGATTGCTTTGGAGAGCGGGACGAGTACGATATCATCGTTCTGAATGCCAATCATCACATTTCGCTGTCCGTCCAAGAGCGCTTGGATAGCCGCAACGCCCAAGCGTGACGCCAGAATACGGTCATATGCCGTAGGACTTCCTCCTCGTTGCAGATGTCCGAGAACGGTGACGCGAGTGGAATACTCAGGATGCACTTTTTCAATCATTTGTGCCACCGTGGCAGCTCCACCTTCTACAGCATGCTCCTGCACGAGCACGATAGAAGAGTTTTTGGATTTGCGTCTGCCGTTTCCGATAGCATCTTCAATCTGTTCCTTAACCGAAGCGCGTTCGGGAATAATCGCCGCCTCACATCCTCCGGCAATAGCCGCATTCAGCGTGAGGAATCCGGCGTACCGTCCCATGACCTCCACAAGGAAAACCCGCTCATGCGAAGTGGCGGTGTCGCGCAGTTTGTCAATACACTCTGTGATTGTGCTGAGAGAAGTGTCATATCCGATGGTGGCATCCGTGCCCCATAGATCGTTGTCTATTGTACCCGGCAGTCCGATGACAGGGATGTCATACTCTTGTGCGAAGAGACGACCTCCTGTGAAAGTGCCATCACCGCCTATGACGATGAGTGCGTCAATCTGTTCTTTGAGAATGGTCTGGTATGCCTTGCGGCGTCCTTCGGGTGTCTGGAACTCCGTACAACGTGCAGATTTGATAATTGTGCCTCCGCGCTGTATAATGCCGGATACGTCTTGCGAAGAGAATTCTTTTATTTCTCCGTCTATGAGTCCTTTGTAGCCGCGATAGATGGCTTTAACCCGAATACCCTGACTGATCGCTGCACGTGTCACGGCGCGAATGGCGGCATTCATGCCCGGAGCGTCGCCTCCCGAGGTCAGCACTCCAATGATGTTGATGTGATTATTCATGTTCAATCCTTTCTTTACATTTTTCCATAAGCCAAAGAGGTGTACTGGTGGCTCCGCAAATACCGATCTTTAGGTCGGGATTTGTTGATTTATGGTTTATGATTTCAAATTTCAAATCTTCAATGTTGTCGGCGTTGCTGACAAAGAAGGTGTTCCCGTTCGCTACTTTACAATGATTATATAGTACGCGCGCGTTGGAAGACTTGATACCACCGACGAAAAACACGATGTCATTTGCGCGTGCGAATTCTTGCAGTTGTGCGACACGGTTGCTAACGTTTCGGCAGATAGTGTCGTGCACTTCCAGTGCAATTTGTGATTTGTGATTTATTATTTGTGACTTGATTGCCTCTACCAGCGTATTAAAACCCTCTACGCTTTTTGTAGTCTGCGAGAAGAGATAGATGGGTCTTGTAAAATCAAGACAATCCATTTGTTCCGGATGCTCGATTACCACCGCGGTATTATTTGTCTGCCCCTGCAAACCGATGACTTCCGCGTGTCCGGGTTTGCCGTAGATAACGATTTGAGGGGGGAACGCTTCGTCGTTTTTGTGTTGCTCGTAGCAGTTTCGAATCCGGTCTTGCAGTTTCTTGACGACCGGACAAGTGGCATCAATAATCTCAATGCCTCGTTGCTGCGCAATCCAATAAGTGGAAGGCGGTTCACCGTGTGCGCGGAGCAGAACTCGTGAATGCGGCGGCAGCGTGCGCAGGTCATCGTAGTCAATGGTTGTCAGTCCTTTCAACTCCAGCCGTGCTACTTCCTGACCGTTATGGACGATGTCTCCCAAGCAATAGAGAGTTCCGTTTTGGAGCTCGCTCTCTGCTGCTGTGATGGCGCGTGTCACGCCAAAGCAGAAACCGCTATGTTCGTCAATCGTGATTGACATTGGCTATTTTAT
>ONQO01000112.1 GCA_900319995.1 uncultured Bacteroidales bacterium | reverse complement strand
AATAGGAGACTTTGGTCCCGGAGTCCTGTGGTCAGGATTTCCGGGACCTTGGTTTATAATCTCGCCTGAATACTCACTTTTGCCCAAGCCCCGGGTTGGAGAATCCCGCCGTAGTCGTAGTAGCGTGTATGGGTCATGTTGGTACACTCGGCGGCAACGCGCAGATAGCGGTTCTGCCAAAAGACCGAGCCATCCAGCAGCCATACCGGCCGATAGTCCTGCACTGCCCCTTCGGCATCGTTGAACTGCCCCTCGCGTTTCTGAAAACGCACCGTCCATGACGCACCTAATCCTTTGTAGATACCATGCTCCAGACGGATAGACAGTTTATGACTCAGGTAATCCAGATAGCGCGAACCCGCCTCTTTGAGGTCCAAGTTCAGATACGTATAAGCGTAATCCACCGCCACACATCGCAGCCATTCGTTCAACCGGTATGCCACCGAGATCTCTATACCCGTAGCATCCACACGTTGCTGATTCTGTGCGTGATACGGTCGTTTGGTATCTGTCGGCACATACACCCAGTCGATGATGTCTCTGCCCCAGCGGTAGTAGCAATCGGCGGACAAAGAAAGAACTCCTTTGTCCGATTTGAGATTTGAGATTTGAGATTTGAGATTTCCTAATTTCCATTCTCCTTTGTAGCCGAGGGAGAGAAGCCATGCTTTTTCGGGCTTGAGGTCGCGGTTGCCCAGTTGGTTACCGGCGTTGTAGTATAGATCCGTGAATGTGGGCATGCGCAACGAGCGGTTGGCGTTCAGATAAACGGTTCCGCCTTTTCCGAAAGCATAGCCTATATTGACGCTCCCGCCCGGATGATGTCCGAAACGGGTGTTATACGTGCCGTTGATGCCGATGGAGGCGGACAGACCTGCATAATAAAAAGTCTGTTCGGCAAAATAGTTGACGTGAAACCGGTTACCGCCGCGTACCAGATCCAATACGCGCACGTTGGATAGCGGAAAATCCGTCACATTGGGCACTTGTCCGTCGGGGTTAATGGTGTCGCCGAGGTTGGTGGAGTGCATGTTCTCATTACGCACGCCTACGCCTAATGACGTAGTACCCACACGCGAAGCATAGTGGGCAGCCAGCGCGGCGGAAGCGGTCTGCGCGAAGTGAAAATTGCCGTATAACCGTTGCCCGCGATGCCATTCGTAGCGATCGTAGTTAGCGCGGTAAGCCGCCTGTGCGTCCAACCGCCATGCGCCCCATCGATGTGCGTACTTGGCGGACGCAAAAGCCGTACGCGTGGCGTCAAACTGGTCTTGGCTGCCAAAACCATAACCCATTCCCAGCCCCGCGTCTTTCCATTGCGCACCTGCCTGCACATCGAGTCCTCTCCATCGTGTCTGGAAATAGAGGTTCGCTAGTTTGAAATCGGAGTTACGGCATGCAACCTCTTCTTTCTCCGTGGGTCGGGGCGCCAGATAACCTTCCGCTCGCGAGTAATCCGCTGCGATATTGAACTGCGCCTCTTTGTGCGCCACGGACGCCGCCACCTGCGGATGAACCAAACCGTTCATGCCCCCGTCCAGACGTAAAATAGTTTGAGAGGTTGTACCTCTGTTTGAAGTTGTTTGCGCTTCGTTGTTTGAAACAGTTTGTTTCGTGACGATATTGATTGCTCCGGAGAAGGCTCCGTGCAGATGTGCCGAGGTGCCTTGCAGTACTTCGATGCGCTCAATCATCGCAGGCGTAATCGGCACGTTTAGCGCATAGTGCCCGGTGTGGAAGTCGCTCATACTCACACCGTTAAGCAGCACAAGGACTTGGTCGAACGTACCGCCGCGCATACTGATGTCGGCTTGGGAACCGTTGGCACCGCGTGTACGCACATCCAACCCCGGCAGGTATTGCAAAATATCCGCCACGGTCTGTATCGGCAACGACTCTATCTCGGCGTGCGACACCTGTGTGATAAGACGGAAGGCTTCCGAATGAACTTCAGCTTTCTGAGAAACGACCAACACCTCCTGAAGACTAAGTTGCCGGTCGGTTAAGGGAATGGAATCCGCCGTTCCCGATGAATTTTCCGCCATGGTCGGTATGCAGAACAAGCCGCAGAGGGCAACTGCTACGCTCTTTCCATGCTTGAGCATCTCCAGATCGGTCATGTAACCCGCCACGTGTCCGATGGTCACCTCGCGGTGAAGCGAACGGAAAGCGGCGTACGCCTTATGGCAGAACCGGCGGAAACGGATTCCTGTTTTGAATGAATAATTTTTAAACATTTGTATAGCGCTTTTTCAAAAAAGCCTGCAAAGGTACAAAAAATAATTGAAAAATAAAAATTGAGAAATGAAAATTTGTGTAATTCGTGTTTTTTTTGTAATTTTGCAGCCGCAAAAAGTTAAGAGCACATCTAAAAATTGCTTTAATACTATGAATCATTATACCCGTCGTTCTTTCACCCTTGTGTTAGCGGTATTGTCCGTAGTGACCTTAATGGCGCATGTGCCGAATTATACCAATCCCGTCTTGCCCTATGATTACTCGGACCCGGATGTCATTCGTGTGGGGCAGACCTATCTAATGACTTCGTCGTCGTTCAATAATGTGCCGGGATTGCAACTCTTGGCATCCGGCGACCTGGTGCATTGGGAGATAGTGGATGCCGCTATCCGGTATCGGTTGCCAGGCTACGAAGAAGGCGATCCGGTGGCTGGTAATTTTGTGTGGGCGCCCTCTATACGTGAGCATGACGGCAGGCTCTATATCTACTATGGAGACCCCGACAGAGGTATATACTGCATCCGCAGCAAACCTTTTGACTCCCGTCTCCCCGCTATCCGCTTCCCCTTGGAGTGGGAGGAACCGGTGCTCGTCATTGCCGGCAAAGGGCTGATTGACCCATGCCCGTTGTGGGACGACGATGGACACGTGTGGCTGGTGCATGCCCTTGCAGGCAGCAGGGCAGGACTGAAAAGCGTGCTTCTAATGGCAGAACTGACTCCGGACGGATTGGATGTCAAGACACCCGGACGTATCATCTTCGACGGACATGAGGAACATCCTACATGCGAGGGACCCAAACTGTACAAACGAAACGGATATTATTATATCATGCATCCCGCCGGTGGCGTGAAAACCGGCTGGCAAGTAGTACAAAGAAGCAGAAATATCTATGGCCCGTACGAGCGGAAAGTGACTTTGCAGCAAGGACGGACAACCGTCAACGGTCCTCACCAGGGCGCATGGGTGGACACGCCCGAAGGAGAAGGGTTCTTCCTGCATTTTCAAGACGTAGGTGCCGCCGGACGCATCGTACATATGCAACCGCTGAAATGGGTTAACGGCTGGCCGGAGATGGGCAAAGACGGCGAACCGATACTCATGTACAAAGGGACGGAGGAAAAGGGCAATACAGAGCCTTCATGGGCAAATTTTGCACGGCGTGACGAGTTCGACAGCACGGTTCTGGCACTCGATTGGCAATGGTCGGGCGGAAGAATAGAACCACAGTGGTTCTTCTGCGATGCGCCGAAGAGCTGCTTGCGTCTCTACAGCGCTCCGCGTGAACAGAACGACTGGATGCCGAATATGCTACTGCAGAAAATACCCGCTACCGCATTCACTGCCATGGCACGCGTGCGATTCGTTCCTCTGAAGGACAAAAAAATGCTTGGCGCTGAGCATGCCGGTATGATCGTTACGGGACGTAAAGCTTCCTTCAAACTCGAAGTGCCGGTTACCGATGAATGGTGTTGGCTCAGATTAGAGATGGACGAACACCAGAGAGGACAATACTATATAGCTCTTGAGCGCAACGGACAGAAAGACCCATCGGAATGGAATAAAGCAGGCGAACCTTTCCAAGCCGTGGCGGGTTACTGGACTGGCGCGCAGGTAGGTTTTTTCTGTACTCGTGACAAGACGATAAACGACGCTGGATGGCTTGATATAGACTGGTTTGAGATACAGATTACTCCCTCCAGCCATCCGTAAACCCGTTGAAACAGAGCATATAAATCGCAGCCTTAATCATGATTGCAATTTCTCCCATGTGACTCTCGAAGCCGTCAAAAAATAAATGATATATGCAAGTAACTCTGCAAGAAATGCATCTTTTTTGTGCAGATTTGTCAAAAACATGCACTTTTTTAATGCAGATAGGTTATATTCAGTCGTCAATTTTTCGCTATCGTTGCGGAGGTGTAAGGCAAATGACGCGGGAATCACGCGGGAATCACGCGGGAATCACGCGGGAATCACGCGGGAATCACGCGGGAATCACGCGGAGACGACAGCTAAAATCAAGTGCAAAGGTACAACTTTTTTTTGACACATGCAAGAAAAAGGCGCATTTTTATGTCCAAAGACTTGCGTATATCAGATTTGTGTCCGGAGAACAAAGCCGGAGGAAC
>ONQO01000021.1 GCA_900319995.1 uncultured Bacteroidales bacterium | reverse complement strand
ATGCTCAAAACCTCTTTCAAAAAAGACACAACCCCTGTTTCTTTTGCACTCTTCCGTGCGCACTTTTACATTTATACAGATTTGCATACAAAAAGCAACAACATCTTTCGACATTGTTGCTTATAGAAAAAAGTATTATGGAGAAATTATCCTATCTCCCTTTTCAAGTCCTCCAGCGATTCATAATGATTGACTTCTCCTCGCTCAGCCTCTTTAATAGAGACCTCTAATGACTTTTTTATTTCCTCACTCATTTTCATCTCCTTTCTTACCAAATAATGATTCATGTGAGCCGGTATCGGTCAGCAGTAACGTTAGTTGCTTATCGTTTTGCCGCCAAATCAACAACCAATCGTCCTCAATATGACACTCCCAAAGACCTGCAAACTCCTCCGTTAGCACATGAGGTTTGAACTCGGCAGGCAAACAACCATCCTCCATGAGAATGGCTACCACATCGCACAAATCTTCAATGCGTTTGCCTTGACGCTTGCACTCTCTGACAGATTTCTCGAATCGAGCCGTAGTATCTACACTATACATCATTTAAACTTATTAATGAGTTCCTCTAACGAGTTATAATGATTGATACGACCGGCCTCTATATCAGCCAATGCATAGTCCAAGCCACACATGGGACGTTTTTGTCCCTCAGGATTACTTTTAATAATTGCCGTTTGCATATCTGCCTCCTTTCGTGTTTACCTTTGACGATGCAAAGGTACTGTTTTTTTTTGAGATATGCAAATTTTTGGACAAGAAAATGAGTTTTTTATGTCATTTTCTCCTTTTTCCTATAAGTACACAATCTGTCAAAGATCTTTCGATGCCTCTTTTCTGTGCCGCATCTGCACTATCTTTTCGCCCTCATCCGTGTCGGGCACAACTTTTTTATATTGATTTTATAATAGTTTCTTTAGTTCCTCAATATGCGTGGCGCTCATCTTGGTGAAGGCAAAGAGCCGTTTGCCCGCATCTTTTAATGATGCTCCGATGAGATAAATCGTTTGGTTGTCAATAATCATAAACCGATCATGCACGCGGTTCGTTTGATGGAGAGATAAGTTTCCGTATTGGCTGTTAAACTTGTCTTGTGCCAGTAACAGCGCATTCGACAACTCTTTGGTATAAATATCCACTTGTACTCCTTTGTTTTTTCCGCTCAGCATTGTCAATACCGACTCATCTACGTAATTGTCTATCAGCAAAATCGATTTCTTTGCGGACTTAATCAAACGCTCAATAAACTCATATGCATCATATATTTGTCCGTCCGCAAAGATTCCCTCTTTGGGAGGAAGTGCAGCATGCACAAAAGATTCGATTTGATTCTCAACGTTTGTCATCCTCTGCTCCAATTTCTCGAATCGATTGCTTACCGCATAGCCCTGACGTATATACTGATTAAGCACCTTTGTCGCCCATTGGCGGAATTGGGTACCCCTTTTACTCTTTACTCGGTAACCTACAGAGATAATCACATCCAAGTTATAGAACTTGGTTAAACGACGTTTCTCTTTTCCTCCCTCGATTTGAACTTGTAAGAAATCCTTACATGTTGCTGATTGAGTTAGTTCCTGCTCTTTATAAACATTACCTATATGCAGAGTGATGTTCTGTGGAGTAGTGTCGAACAATTGTGCCATCTGCTTTTGGCTCAACCAAACCGTTTCTTCGGCGAGTTGCACATCCAAACGAACCGCGTTATCCGCGCTTTGGTATATAACTACAGATTCGTTTGTTTGACCATATGTTTGCATCTCTTCTGCCATCTTCTATCTTTCCCCTCATCCCTGCCGGGGCGCAATGTTTATATTATTTGTTTTGGTTTATTCTCTTTGCATTCATTCTCATTCGCATCTCATTCGCATTACGCACGTCACTGTAGGGTTTCTGTCCCTTTTTTACTTGTTCCTTTTCGGACTAAGCTTGTATAAATTTGCTTGTCTATTTTATGCCACCTTGTCTTTTTTTATACAAGCTTGTGTCTTTTTTATCTACCATGTGTCTTTTTTACCCAAAACCTCTTTCAAAAAAGACACAACCCCTGTTTTCTTGTCCTACCTTTGTCGGTACTGTTGTTTTGTGATTGTTCTAATTGTACTTTTCTCAGGTTCTTCTCGGAACATGGTCCCGTGATGGTCCTGTTCTAAATAGTATAATCTATGCTATTTGACATGTCCTGTACTTTGTATTTGTAGTTCAATTATCTTTCTCTGTCTTATGCCGGTCATCTCCCTATTGTGAGGCGGTGACACAGTTGGCACACTTGGCACTCTCCCGTACGCACGGTATTTGGTTATTTATGTTCGTAGTATCTTCTTCTTTTATCGCGCGTGGAATGGTGTACACGCACAAAAAACGGCAACTCTATTGATTAGTAGAATTGCCGTTGGGTATGTTAAAATGTTTAGTAAGCGACTAATAGAAAAGTAGTTCGTGACACGCTTCGTAAACAACCACCACCTTCTCTCCGGATGGTATCGTCTCTATTTTGTATCCAAAATGAAAACCATCAATATAATAGTCTTTATAACCTTTTTGAACCCATGGAAGATGCCGCGTTTGCTTGTGGTCGGTAGGTGCGTATGTTCCCAATTTCTTTAACTCATTAATAAGACGCTGCTCCTTCTTTAGAACAGTGGCCTCATCTAATGTAGGATGTTTCTTGAGATTGAATTCATAGAACTCAACTAAATCCAAGAATACCTCATCCTCAATACGCACCTCCAAGCTCATTATCCTTGAAAATGTTTATGAATAACATTCTTGAGAGCAGAATCCAACTCTTCAATAGAATGAAGGCTTTCCCATTTCTCTTCAGAGATAGTTCCCTGCAGAACCGGCTGTCTTAATGCTGTTTCCATATTCGTCAGTTTTATTGTTTTTTGCAATTTTGCAGCGCAAAATTACTGCTTTTTTCTGACATATGCAAGCATTTAACGAAAAAATATCTATTTTTCTCGTCTTTTTTGGGCAATTCTACTATTTCAAAGATCTTTTCGTCCTCTTTTTAAGTACCGAACGATAGTACTGTCTTTTCTTTTCCCCTCTTCTTTTCTTATCGCGCGTGGAATGGTGTACACGCACAAAAAAACGGTAACTCCGTTTAATAGTGGAATTACCGTTCAAGTCTTGCACAGCGTGCTATGCACGTATAAACAAAGTGTCTGTTATTTCACCAACTTTTGAGGAATGATACGATGCACATATACTTTTTCATCATCTTCAATCGAAAAGAGTATGACCATCTCTTTGTAATTCTCTCGTCTGATTTCTCTCCCATATTCTTTTGAGAGTTTTTCTTGCACAACTCTCAAGTCGGCCACTTCAGACAACCCCTTTATCTGCTTTTCGAGACCTATAATATATCTCGCTGCTGTTAATGGAGCCTGATATTCTCGTCTGATTGTATAATCTAACTCAAACAAATCAGAAAGGGCAACCTCTGTAATTTTAACTTCTCGCTGAGTTGTCATTTGACCTTCCGAATATCATCCAATCCATACAAACCACCAAGATGCTTATACACCTTCTCAAAAGCATCATCAACAGAATATGTCGGTTTGCTTCTCCATTCGGAAGCAATCAATGGTTCCGGATTGTTAAGAGCCAAGTTGTAAGAAACTCTGGCCAGCAATTGTTTCTGCTCGCTATATGGCAACATATATACCATATTCAATACACTCTGAAATGTCGGTTGTGTTTGTACCATAGTTTTTGTTGTTTAAACCTTTGCGACTGCAAAGGTACTACAAAAATTTGACATACACAAGTATTTGGAGAAAAATCTTTTGAATTTCTCTTCTTTTTACGGTAAATCCACTATGTCAAAGATCTTTCGTCCTCTTTTAAAGTACCGAACGATAGTACTGAATTTTATAGTTTGTGTCTTTTTGCGCGAATAGGTTTTTTACGGGTATAGAAGTGCGCAATGTTTATCAGTTAAGAGCGTGCCGCTTAATGTATCGACTCAAGGTGTTACGCGAACAATTGAGGGAAAGAGCGATCTTGTTAATTGATATACCTTCCTGTAACGCCTTACGGATATGGTCTTCTTTCCTTGACAAGGGATTTAGCTCTTTTCTGGTTTGGCTGCCGCTCGGACGCCCGACATGTTTTCCCTCAGCTTTGAGCCTCGCGATTGCTTCTCGAGTCCGTTGACTGATTAGATTTCGTTCTATCTCTGCGGAAAGTCCAAAAGCGAATGCCAATACTTTGGATTGTATGTCATTACCCAGACGGTATCCGTCTTTGATGGTCCAGACCTTGCAGCCGCGGCTCATGCAAAGACTGAGTATCTCCATGATCATATACAAATTCCTTCCCAACCGGCTCAACTCGCTACAAATAATCATGTCCCCTTCGTGTACCTGTTTTATCAGTTTGCCCAGCCTCCGTTGCTTATATGTCCGTATTCCGGAAACCGTTTCCTCAATCCACACGTCAACGGTTATTCCCTCCAAAAGGCAAAACTGCTCAATTTCAAAACGTTGGTTTTCTACCGTCTGTTTGTTGCTGCTTACGCGAATGTATCCGTATCTCATAAAAAAATATTTTTCTGCAAAGATACAAATTATTCCGCATATATCATTCTTTACATCTTCATATATTCTTATTTCTATGTTGCATATTAGATAATTTTGTGTTTTATCCGGCGGTTTTTGTGCAAAAATAAAACTTATAAGTATTCATATTTCGGTTGTTCAATTAAACGACCCTTTAATTGGTGCATAACCTTTCATTTTTACAAGCCTGTTCCAATAATGTTCAGCATATATTTCATTAGCGAAAATATTTCAGAGTGCAAAGATACAACAATTTTTTGAAATAAAAAAATATTTTTGTAAAAAAATATAAAATGTAATGCGAAATGTCAAAAAAAACACACTTTACACACTTTTTGTCAATTTTTCCACATTTATTCTACGATTGCAAAATATTCTATCTTCCGCTAAGATGTTTCATTTGCTCTATTTTATGTGCACCAATTAAAGGGTCGTTTAATTGGTGCAAGGGGAGTTTAGCAGGAAGCGTCATTATATATTAACGCACGAACGGAGAGAGTGTGCAAAAACACAGTTCTGCTGAGGGAACTATCGTTCGAGCGACGTAGTCGCGGAATAAGGACTAAAAAACACAGCAAAAGATCTTTGACAGATTGAGAATAAGTTCAAAAAGACTTATTTAGTGGAAAAATGAAGGCAAAAGTGATTTTTTTGTCCGATTACTTGCACATGTCAGAAAAAAGTTGTACTTTTGCGTCGCAAACGCAAAATGACAATACAAAACTGACAATTATGGAAGATGTTACATTAAGAATACCGTCAGCTGACGTGGCACTGGTGATGCAGTTCGCCAGCCGCATGGGATGGACTATTGACAATCGCCGTAGTGTGGTGTCCCGTTTTATTGATGCTTGCCGTAAGAATGCATCTGACCTGACAGAAGGCGAGATTCAGGCGGAAGTAAATGCTGTTCGTTATAAAGGCTAAACATGAACGTCATCCTTGATACAAATATTTGGATTTCGTTCCTTATGGGCAAGCGACTGCATAATGTAGCGGACATCTTTGAGCGTTCGGACGTGCAGGTATATGTATCCAAGGAGTTGATTAACGAATTGGTCGTTGTTTTGTCGCGTCCGAAAGTGAGCAAATACATCTCAACCGAGTCTGTAGAAGCAATGTGGACTTTAATGCGTGAGAAATGCTATGCGATAGAGGAGTATCCTGTGGCGGATGCGGATATACGTGATCCAAAGGATGTGTATCTTTTATCTATGGCAGATGCTATTCCGGCAGATTTTATTGTTACTGGTGATTATGATCTATTGACTCTTGGCAAGTATAATCGCACTCCTATTTTATCATTCTCGGATTTCATGCAAGTTCTGTCCGGTTTGAGTTAAGTCCAATAACATCCCCTTGATTTTTCCTTTAGAATAAGCACTTTTGACGAGAGTGCTTTTTTTATTGTGTGCGAATCAACGCCACGGCTTATTCTCATGATGTCAAAAAAGAGAAAAGGACTAAGTAAAAAAGTCAAACAAAAATAAAAGTGCGCACGGAAGAGTGCAAGAGAAACAGAGGTTGTGTCTTTTTTGAGGCAAAATTGGAGTAAAAAAGACACATGCTTGTATAAAAAAATATTCAAGGAAGCACAAAATAGACAAGCAAATTTATACAAGCTAAGTCCGAAAAGGAACAAGTAAAAATTCTGAACAGGTAATAACCTGCATAAAAGTAGGACATAATAAGGATATAATAAGGTTCAAAAACCGATGCAAAAGTACTATAAAAAAAATGGAATGTGCAAGAAAATGTAAGATTTTTTGACGTCAAACTGCATAAAAATGAATATTTTTGGGCTTGCAAAGTGCATAAAATCGCGAAATCAGTCATTTCAATAGGTCAAAAAGACTAAGTAAAAAAGTCAAACAAAAATAAAAGTGTGCACGGAAAGTGCAAAAGAAACAGAGGGTTGTGTCTTTTTTGAAAGAGGTTTTGAAAAAAAGACACAAGGTAGATAAAAAAGATACAAGCTTGTATAAAAAAAATAGACAAGGTGGTGTAAAATAGACAAGCAAATTTATACAAGCTTGGCCCGAAAAGGAACAAGTAAAAATTCTGAACAGCTAATAACCTGCATAAAAGTAGGACATAATAAGGATATAATAAGTACAAAAAACAATAAAACACTTTTGAATGATGAATTAGAGTAATCAAAAAAAAGGTAAAGAAAAATCATTGATAGAAATGGTACTTGCAGTACCCAGGCCTTTATTCTGAATAGCCTACTTGACAGTAAACTCTCAGATAGTCCATTCAAAATAAATCCCGTCATCAAAGATGTCATTTCCATCAATGTCAAAAAATACCCAAAAATTCCAAAAATGTGGAATCATTCAAAAGCAATAAACCGAAAAAACAGTTGATCTCTATAAAGAGAGAGAAAAAAATGAGGGTTGTTCCCTTTGAGGCAAAAAAGGAACAAGTTGGGGAACAAGCTAAAAAAGGAGCAAGCTATAAAAAAGGACTAAGTGAAAAATGCATGAGTAAAGTGAGAGAGTTGAGAGAGTTGCGATAGTTGAGTGGTAAGTGTCTCAAGAATCTCAAGTGTCTCATGCGAAAAAAAAGCGACAGAGCGACATGTCAAAAAAATGAACATATAGTGCTGCTGTGAGGCACTTAAAACAAATTACAGAATGAACATTGATATACTGATTTGCTTATAAAAGGAGGGAAAACGATATTTTTTCTTGCGATTTGCTTGCATATGTCAGAAATTTTTCGTAACTTTGCAGCATAATTTGAAAGATTATGGCAGAGCAAAACGAAATCAAATTATTTGACGGAAAACAAGTCCGTTATGTATGGGATGAGGAGCAAGAGAAATACTTCTTCTCGGTAGTGGATGTCATCCGAGTATTAACTGACAGCGAGAACCCTCGCAATTATTGGAAGGTTCTTAAGAACCGATTGCGCAAGGAAGGAAATGAGTCGGTTACAAATTGTAACCAACTGAAATTGCCCGCCTCTGATGGCAAGAGTTATCTTACGGATGTAGCGGATACTGAGCAGGTTTTCCGGTTGATACAATCAATCCCGAGTAAGAAGGCGGAACCATTTAAGTTATGGCTTGCGGCATTGGGGCAAGAGCGAATGAATCAATTGCAAGATCCGGAACTGAGTATCGAGCAAGCTATTAAGGATTATCGTCGTTTGGGCTACTCGGAAGATTGGATTAACCAACGCATCAAGACGATTGAGATTCGCAAAGGCCTGACAGACGAATGGCAGCGCGGAGGGATGAAAGAGGAACATGACTATGCCATCTTGACGGATATCATCTCGCGGGCTTGGAGCGGAATGTCCACGCGCGAATATAAGAAGTATAAAGGCTTGCGTAAAGAGAGTCTGCGGGATAACATGACGAATGTGGAGCTGATGTTGAATGGCTTGGCGGAAGCTGCTGCAACGGAATTGAGTAAACGAGAGAATCCGAAAGGTTTTGCGCAGAACGCCAATATCGCGCAACGGGGCGGAGATGTGGCACATGTGGCGCGTGAACGGTTGGAACAAGAGTTGGGCGATACAGTGATTTCGGACAAACGAGCGATGAACTTCACGAACCCGCCTGAGGAGCTACCCTTCAATGATGCAGAGGAAGTGAAAGAATAAATTTGAGTTGTCCGCTTACTGAGGACGTCTGAAATATCTCTTTTATAAGCAACAATGTCGAAAGATGTTGTTGCTTTTTGTATGCAAATCAGTAGTGAAAAGGACTAAGTAAAAAAAGAGTCAAAAATATAAATAAAAGTGCGCACGGGGGAGTGCAAAAGAAATTATCAACAAATCTAATAACCATTAAAAGTGAAGCCTGCACGATAAATAGGCAGATGAATTATGGCCGTAATAGTAATAACATCACAGCCGAAGAAACTTATAGAAGCTATAAAAAGTGAAATTAATGATTCACGAATAGACACGTGGAGCGTTGATAAAGATGGAGATTTTCAACACAATACAAAATCTCAGCAGTGGAAATCTGCATGGATGCGTCCTAAAACCATAGGAGTCTTAATGATTGAGCTTGTTCCTATTTTTACAAAAACATATAAAGCATCTGCTATGGACTATGGAGTCCTTCAAGGAAGATTTGTAGAAATGTTAATTGGGCATTTCTCGGAACTAATAGACAACGTTATTGTAACGCCATGCAATTAATCGGAGGGTGAAACAACTAAATTCAACGCATAAAAAATCATTCATATTATGGAAGTTAGTTTTAAGTTGAAAAATAGTCTACAAGAAACGATGTTTTCTTTGGGTGAGGGAAGAGATGGACTGAGTTTACAAGAACTTGGTGGTGATAAAGATGGCATATACATTCCTCTCAAAATTGATGATGACGATACAACATTTGAGGTCCGTCAAGGTGATGCCGCGGATGTGTTTGAAGATGATCAGAACATCGTTAAAGAGCGTTTGGCGAATTTATATAGAGAATGGAAAGAGAGCCAGAATATTGGTTTCGATGCTTCGACAGGTTCTACAATCTCATATACCCAGAAGGTTATGGGTTATTCTCACGAAAATATATATGTTGAAAACAAACCTTTTTCAATATGGCAATTAATAGACTATATCGACAAACAGATATTAATCGTCAATCCTGATTTCCAACGTAATTTCATATGGGATATCGGAAGACAAAGCCGTTTAATAGAATCCATTTTGCTCGGACTGCCACTTCCTTCGATTTATTTGAGTCAATTTGAAGATGGCACTTTAGCTGTTGTTGATGGATTACAACGCATATCCTCCATCAATGCTTTTATGAAAAACAAGCTTAGACTTTGCGGATTGGAATATTTGACAAATTGTGAAGGACATACATATGCTGAGCTCAAAAATATACTTCCCCCTTTAGTTTATCGTATGTTTGATCAAACAACCATAATGTGTTTTGTAATAGATCGTCGTTCACCATATCAACTTAAGTATGATTTATTTAAACGTCTAAACACAGGAGGTGTGCCACTGAACAATCAAGAAATACGAAATTGTTTATCCAAAGAACCATTACAAAAGGCACTTAAACGCATGGTGGAGTCAGAGGCATTTAGACAAGCGACTGGGAATAGCATAAACAATTACCGAATGGATGCACAAGAGATGGCACTTCGTTTCATATATTTTTATGATGAATATTCCACAAAGAATGTAATAGGTGAGTATAATGGATATCTAGATTATGCACTAAATAAAAAAGTTGAGGAATTAAATCAGAAGACTGATTTCTCGGCCTATGAAAAGGCATTTGAGCGAGCTTTAACTCAAGCGTATTCACTTTTTGGTTGGTATACATTTAGAAAAGTTTTGCCTGATGATAGTAGACGTAGGCGAGTCAATAAAAGTCTATTCGTTGCAATAAGTGTTATTTTGGCAAAAGACGGAGATAAATATGTTGCATCAAAAGAGCATTTAGTTGATGCGCTCGCAAACCTATTAAACGAGGATGCCCAACTATTCAATGCTATTACATGGAGCACGACATCTGTGTCGAATACTCTCTATGTCATGAATAGCATTCAAAATTTATTTAACGAACAGATAGGCAATGGAGAGCATTAAATTAAAACTAAAAAACTATAAATGTTTCCAAGAGGCAGAATTGGATATAAATAATCTTACAATTCTTCTTGGAGCAAATGCGGCTGGAAAAAGTAGCATTATTCAATCAGTATTGTTATATTTGAAAGCTGTCAATGTGGCGAATTCTGAGAATAAAGCAAATATTTCTTTGTATAAAGATTTCGGATATGATATGGGTGTAATAGAGCATCTACTATATAAAAATGCGGAAGATGAAAATATAGTTCTCGAAGTAGATGAGCATCAGGTTACGATTAACTTAAAAAACCAGCCAAAACTTTCTGATGTGATAACTGCAGAAACAGAACATAAAGATATTTCATATGCTTATTTATGTGCAGAAAGACTTGGACCTCGAAATACAATAGAGTATCATAATTCCGAGAATTGTGGAATTCATGGGGAATACACGCCATATATTATTTCTAAAATAGGAGAGAGAAAGGCGGACATTCACAAATGGTTTGGGACAAACTTGGGAGAAACTTTTTCTGCACAATTAGATGATTGGGTGCAATTTATTTTTCCTGATATAAAAGTTCAAGCTTCATGCCAGTTTAATAAAATTGCATTATTACAAGTTAACTCAAAAGGGAATTGGCTAATCCCAACGCACGTAGGTTTTGGAGTTAGTTATGCTTTACCCATTTTAGTAGATGGTTTACGCTTGCTCCCAGGCTCATGGTTTATTGTAGAGAATCCAGAAGCCCATTTGCAACCGAAAGCTCAGACTCAAATAGGATATTTTCTTGGGAGGATGGCGGCAGCTGGATTAAGAGTGATAGTAGAAACACATAGCGAGCATATCTTAGAAGGAATAGCCGCGGTAGTGCAGTCGAAAGAATACGGGATATTAAAAGATCACGTTTCTGTGTTTGTATTAGAACAAACTGGTGGTTGCCCGTGTATAAGAAAAGCTTCTTTGCAGCGGAGTGGTGTCTCAAAGGATGAATTCCCTACTGATTTCTTCGATTACGGAAAAGAGCAAATTCAAAAAGACATAGAATCTTGTTCCAAGAAACTAGAAGACATAGGAGATATGTTATTATGAAGAGAATGAGTATAATACTATTAGTTATTGCACATTCGTTTGTGTCACAACTGAAAGCCGATACAATTTCGGTTCAATTGCCAGCAAACGTATCTTGTACATCTCAAGTACACTTGAATGATACAATAAAATCAAACATTGATGTGGCATTTGTTGATAACACCCAAGACGAATGGTCGTGGTATAAATTCCTATCATTGCTTGTTGGGGCTATTGTTCCTTTGAGTTCGGTTTGGTTGGCATGGAAACTAAATAGAGATAATAATGCATATAATATAACAAAACAAAAGGCAGAAATGCAAAATAAGCACGATGAGGAACTGCAGCAAAAAAAGATTTTAAAGCAAGGAGAAATACTTGAGGCAATGAACACATTGGACAGTCGATGCCGTACTAAAAATTATCCAAATAAGGATGACATTAAAAAGATTAGTGACGGCATATTAGTAGCTTATCCATTCTTAGGGAAAGACTTATATAAAATAGCGAAAGATATAATAGCAACTATAGAAAAGTATGTACCTCAAACCGAGACAGATACGAAGGTCTACACAGTGGAAGATGATAAGAAAATCAAAGAGAATATAGCTGCTTTTCTAAAGCTGTACAATGCTAATGTTAATAGTTGAATTGCTAACAGTAATAATGATATCGCGTATGCACACGCACGCATAATAAGTTAAGGAGTATTGGAACAATAATCGTTCCGAAGAATTGAGGATAAGAATATAATATAAATATACAAAATCAAAGCATCATGAAACAGCATTTTGAACGTTACTTGATTTTCCATCTGATCGGAGTGATGTTTGTGATCGGGATAGTTGTGTTAGTGGCGGCATATATACCAACCGTAGGTACAAAGATCTCTGATGACAATGCCGATTGGGGTAATTTTGGCGCGTTCTTTTGGGGCTTAGGCACAATGTGCTTTACGCTATTAAATGCAATCATTTTTTACGCAATATATCAAAGGCTATATAGGAAACAATTTTTTGATACATACCGAACTGCATTAGAAGGATTGATGCGTAACTGTAAAGATCCGAAAGACGCCCGTATCGACATTGTAAATATGGCCGGCGTATTAGGGGGAATGAGTAATGTGTCTGCTTTTAATAAGAATGTTAGAGAGGGAATAGAGCATTTATTAAATGACTGCTTCAACTATTTGGATTCCCCATCAAATGATGGCTTATCTGCACTAATAGGCAAATTGACAGCGTTTCAAATATGTTTGATTACAAATGAATACCACGGAAATTTTGCTCCAGATGCCAGTCAGAGCAATGATACAAAAAAATGATAACACAACGCAACAATAGATAAACTCAATATCCATACGCGTATGCGCGTAACTTATAATAGAAAATAATTAAAATACAAAATACAATGAAAACAATAAATGATTTACAAACAAGTGTGGATTTCTACATGGAATGGCTAGTCAATGGAGATAATTTTGAGGTGGAGCAGGACTTTGAAGACGATTTGCGAGAGTATCTCATTAATGATGGGTTTGACGTAATGGACAAAAGAAACGTAGAAAATACCAACGAAGCGGTATCTGAGAGATTATTTTCAGGAAGAGTAGAAGATCAAATACCGGACATTGCTGTTGATTGCTTTAATGGATTAGTATTTTTGGAGTTGAAATTTTGTGATAGTCCAAGTCTATATAGTGCTGATGTTAAGAAGGTAAATAGATTTTTGGAGAAAAATAAATGTCAGGCCGCAGGAGTATTGTTTTTGGACAATGTAAAGCGAGAAGGATGGAAGGCATGTAGAGGAAATAATGACTATAACTATTATTTTGAAATCGGACAATAAATAGTTCACTCATCTCGGCCATGGGATATTGGATTATCCCTTGGTCACAAGAAAAAGCGTATATACGCGCGTAAACATTAAGGAATAGTGTTACTCGTAGACACTAAAAAACATACGAGAATTGATCCTTGACATACTGAAATAAACTAAAAAAGTAGTTGAAAAAAGGAACAAGCTGAGAAAAAAAGGAACAAGCTGGACTGGAAAAAGGACCAAGTAAAGTTTGTCAACTTTGCCAAGTTTGTCATTTCAATATTTAGTTATTTCATTATGTCAACATAAAAAACGGGTATAGGGGATTGGAGTTCCCTATGCTCACAAAGAAGCACACACGTGCGTACATTATAAATAAGGAATAATATAAAAAACCAAATACATTATGAAAAAGTTAATTACTTATTTGAAAGCTCTGTGGAGGCGGGGATTGGACTCACAGAGAAAGAAGATTGGCGTGACGTTGGGTGAAGCAGCCATTGAGCACCCATTCAGCACCTATTCAGCACCCTTTGGGACCTGCTGGCAACCAAGTGGAAAACTGCATTCGGTAGTGAGATGTGCCGCAATGCTCGTAATGCTTTTCACCATCGGCATCGGAAATGTGTGGGGAGAAACGGTAAGTGTTAATATTGGCACTTATGCGACGGCGAATAGTTGGGTCAACGAGTCCAAGTATGCTACTGTCACTATTGATGCCAATGTAACTGCTACAGGTCTTACTAATGGCAATAATAGTAAGTATTATTCTTCGAACAACTCATGGCGTCATTATGAAGCGAACTCTGGAACAATTACAATCGAAACGTCTTCAGGTACATTAAGTTCGGTTACTTTTACCTATAGTAAATCTAATAATGGTACCATAAAGTATAATAACGCCAATAAAGCATCAGGAACAGCCATATCTGTTAGCGGTACAAGTGTTACCTTCACCGTGGGGCGTACCAGTGGATCTTCTAACGGTAATATACAAATTACAGCTATTTCCGTAACATACACTCCTGCTGCGTCATGTACTCAAAACCCAACGGTTACTGCAGGTAGCAATAGTTCCGTAACTGCGACCACGGCAAGAGTTAGTTGTTCATCTGGTATCACTTCACTTGGTTCGGCGGGATGTAGCATAAGTAGTTATGGTTTTGTACTTAATACCACAGGAACCCCTACAATAAGTGATACAAAACACCAAGTCGGTACGACCTACATCACAACTGGCACATCATTTTATAAAGATCTTACCGAATTATCGGAAAGTACAACTTACTACGTTCGTCCTTATGCCACCAACGGAAACGGAACGGCTTATGGTACGCAAACGAGTTTTACCACACCTGCATTACCTAAATATACAGTAACCTATAACGCAGGTACAGGAACATGTGGAACGGCTCAATGGACGCAACCTTCATACGGAGCTTCGACCTCTTTGCCATCAGCAACTGCACCAGGTACATGTACCGGTTATTCGTTCGCAGGATGGTGCACTTCAAGCGCAGGTAGTTCGGATAATAACACCTCAAGTCCCGGAACTATTCTTTTATCAGGTTCTTCCTATACCCCGACAGGCGACATCACTTTGTATGCAGTATATACAAAGACAGTAGATGGAGGTGGCAGTTCGTGGGTTGAAACAGATTTCGCCGACTTAACATCCAGCGATGTTTTCGTATTAGCCACTCCGGCAGGCTATGCTTTACCAAGTAACGGCGGAAATGCAAAACCTGTAGTTTCGGCAATTACTGTAAGTGCTGGCAAAATTACATCAACCGTTACGGATGGGTTGAAGTGGAATATGAGTGGTAATTCAACTGACGGCTATACTTTTTATCCAAACGGCACAACTTCAACTTGGTTATGTTGCACCACAACTGCAAGTTCAGGTACCAACGATAACATTCGCATTAATAATGCAGGTTCTCGTAAAGTATGGATTACGGATTCAGACGGTGATTTAAAAACAAAAGACACCTATACGGATAGATGGTTGTGTTGTTATAATAGCGCAGACTTCCGTGGATATACAGCTTCAAATGTAACAAGCGACATCATTAGTAAATGCTATAAATATTCGTCAGGAACAACATACTATATGACAAGTCTTGTATGCTGTACAGAAGTTGCTTCAATAAATGGGTCGTTTAGTTTTACCAGTGTAGGTACAACAGGAGCGACGGCGAACTGGGGTTGGACGGGTGCCACCACCGGTATCAGTAAAAATATATTAAAAGTATATAAGGAGTCGGACAACTCGCTTGTTGCAACAATTGATAATATTTCCGCTTCTGCAACTTCGCAAGCCATTACCGGTTTGGATCCTTGTACGGAGTATTATGTTAAACTTTCGACCGTTTCAAGTGGTGGTGGTTATTGCGACGGTGTTGCAGATCAGACAGGTGCAAGTCATGTGACGTTTACGACGAGCAGTTACACCGTAACAAAAACAGGAGTGACGAATGTGACGGCGGCATCGTTGTCAGCAATACCGGCAACGACTTGTGCCAGCGGATTTGGTCCTATTACCATTGAAGCAGCAAGCGGATATGTGTTACCGGCAACTGTTACTGTCACCGGTGCTACCGGCTCATGGACTCAAGCATCCGGATCACTAACAATCAGCAGTGTGACCGGAAATGTAAGTATTACTATTACTCCGACAGCGGCATCGTGTGCTTCTTTCTCATTCCATACAGGAACAGGTGAAGATGCAACTGTAAAAACAACGAATACGACAACCTGCTTCAGTCAAGTAAACTCTTCCACGACATGGAAGATTGACAACTATGTTATTCCGGCTGACACGAAATTCTTTGTTGGCGACCGAGGTTTCTTCTACGATGACAATCTTGGCTCCAATAATTCTCGATCGGCAGTGAAGACATGGTCGCAAGAGATGTTCTTTGAGTACACCAAGGTTTACGGAGATGGCTACAGGCCTACCGTAGGACAAGCCACCGGCGCAATCGGAACATTGTATATTTGGTCTGATAACAACTGGAATAACTTACATGTAGGCTTTAGTCCTCAAGGGTATGTATTCAAATTAGGTAGTGCCAATCTTGCCATGAGTGGTTCTGCTACGCTTGATGCTGATCGTTATTGGGAAACAAGTGTTATCACACTGACGAGCACAGACATTAGCGGTAATTACCAAACTAATCTTTATACCGGTTCCGCGGGAGGTGTGGCTTCAAACAACACGCAAAGCACTGCAGTGAACACGATGGGTGTGAAGACTAATGCGGGCGATAACTGGCGTGGTACAGCTATTAATGATGGAACAGATGCTAATACACGCGGATTCTTCCGTATCGATATAGGCGACGGTGGCGCGAAGAACTGGCATGCTCATTGGGTTCCGACGCACCGCGTTGTATTCCACCCGAACTATCCTAGTGGAGGAGGCGAGGATCAGTATTCTGTGGATGTGTCGGTTGAAGAAACGAATAGCAGTATTGCATTGGCTTCTGCTCCGAGTAATCCGACGGGGTATACATTCGCCGGTTGGTATGATGCTGCGGATGGAGGAAACCATATCACTACCGCGCGTACAATCTCCGCGGGTGCGAGTGCCAACGTAGAGTTGTGGGCACATTGGACTGCAAACACGATTTCATTGACTTTGAATAAGAACACCGAGGATGCCGGTTCGAATAACGGTAGCGGTAGTATTGATTTTGACGCTACATCGGGAACGATCTCTACTGCTCCTACGCGTACAGGTTATACTGTAGAAGGTTATTATACAGATGCTGCTTGTACGGCGGCTAACAAGGTGCTGACGAATACCGGTGCTGTAGTGAACTCGACGGTTTCGGGTTACACGACGAGCGGCAAATGGACTCGCGCCACAACGCCGACAACACTTTATACGAAATGGACACCGAATAACTATACGGTTACATGGCATGTGGGAGATGCAACGAGTACGAGTACGGTGGCATATAACACGGAGTTCCAAGATATATCAGTCGGCAAGCCGAGTGTGAACAACAACTCATTGTCCGCTTGTGAGAGTAACTATTTCGTAGGCTGGGTTACTTCGGGCGGTATCCGCACGACAGACGGCGGAACAGTTGCGTTGTACAATTCCAACAAAGTCAATGCGACCGACAAGATCACCGACAACATTGACTTCTACGCAATGTTTGCAACAAGTAGCGGAGGTGGTAGTCCTTCATATAAAAAAGTAACCTCGACTTCAAATATTACCAATGACGGTCGCTATCTCATAGTAGAAGAAACTGATGGTGTTGTATTTAATGGAGGTTTAAGCACAATTGATGCTACTAATAATGTTATAGCTGCCACATTCACTGCTGGGGTGTTAGCTATTACAGATGGGAATAGAGACAATCTTGCTGCTGCAGAATTCTCTATTGACATGACAAATTTGTATATTAAGAATAAAGATAATAAGTATATTTATCAAGATTCTTATGGCAACGGTCTTCCTAACACCACAACGCCAACAGCTCTCCATTCAATCTCTATTGATGGCGATGAAGATTTCATTGTAGAAGGAAATGGACAAAACTCTAATTCTCCTTATGACTATGCAGTATTACGTTTTAACAACAATACCGGTTCTGGAAACTGGCGTTTCCGTTTCTATAAAGGGTCACAACAAAAAATCCAGCTATACAAATATGATCCGGGAACAACGTACTCCAACTATCGTACGAATTGTGCGGCGTGTGCAAATACGGTAACGGTAAGTTATAATGCCGCTCCGACAGGAGGAACGGTGGCTGTAGAGAAAGGCGGAATTGCTATTGCCAATAACGGAACGGTGAAGACATGTGACGGCAGTGTAAATTTGACTGTAACGATTACTCCTGCTTCACATTACACCGTGACCGGTTTAACGGCACAGATTAGTTCGACCGATATGTCGCAATCGAATGTGGGCAATGTTTATACGGTTACTATTCCTCAAAATCAGACAGGAACATTAGTTCTGACACCAAATTTAACGGAGGATGCGCATAAAATAATAACGTGGGTTGTTCATGGCGGTTCGGCAAGCATAGCAGACGGTCATGGAACGACATGGGTATATTCGGGTGAAAACCTGACAGCAATACCTGAGGCACCTGATGCACCTACAGGTTGTGATGACAAGGTGTTTGTCGGTTGGAGCGAGAACGATGGAGGAGCAACAGAAGAGGATGCATCTTATTACGATGACCTGTTTACCACGTTGGGTGAAGCTCCGACAGGTATTACTACCGACAAGACCTTTACGGCAGTATTTGCTACTCCGGCAGCCGGCTTAGGTGGAACGGTTATGTGGGATGAGCCGTTTGATGGAGATGCCGGAGGCCAACCTTCTTCTCCGACAAGCGGAGCAACGGTTTACGGTAGTGCATCTATTGCATATAACTGCGCTTCTACAACATATTGTAAATTGTACACAGACAATCTCGCTTCAGGTGGAGCCGCTGCTCCTGAATTGCTTGTGCCAAAGAGTTCTCGTAGTGAGGCATTTGAGGTGACCGGCATTCCAACAGCGGGTCAAACTGAATTGACTTTGACCTACATGGCAAAAGACGCTTTGAGTGTAACAACCGGCACAAGCGGAGTAACGGTAGGCGATGCCAGCGCAGATGGGAAATTATATACGCGAACCATCACCATTGACCAAAGTGGTCTTGGAGTAGCCACTTTTGGTCTAACATTTGCAAAGAGTACGGATTCTAATAGTCGTTTGGATGATATCCATTTGGAAGTGCCTGGCTCAAGTTCGATGAGTGGGTATGTTACCACTTGTGAGGACACATGGACTGTCACCTATTACAAGAACACCGAAGATGCAGTAACCAATCTACCGAGTCCGACTGGAATATCCAAATCGACCGGTTCGGGTACATTATCCAGCAAAGTGCCTGTCCGTTATGGTTACACCTTTGATGGTTGGGCAACGAGTGCAGGAGGAAGTGTTGCTTATGCAGCAGGAGCCGCCGTCAGCAGCGTAAGTGCAGACATGGATTTGTATGCAAAATGGTCGGTAACTCCGGTGACAGAGATTAACCTGAGCAAGACATCGCTTGACAAATACGTAGGCGACCCGAGCGTAACTCTGTCGGTACTGAGCGTACTGCCGGATGGTGCCAACACTTCGGTAACATGGAGTTCGAGCAACTCATCTATAGCAACTGTCAACTCAAGCACAGGTGAAGTGAACTTCGTTGCAGAAGGAACAGCGAACATTATTGCCACTTCGAGCATTACTAGTGGAACAACCGCCACTTGTGTCGTAACTGTTTGGGCAAAACCGACGGTATCATTCCTGGACAACCTGCACAGTCTGACGGAAGACAAAGACGGTAATGCGCTGAGTGGTTATAATTTGACGGATGTAGCCGGTACGCCGGTTGTATTCCCCATCTTGGCTAACCAGCCTGCGGGTTCAGGTACTTGCGAAGACGAGCATTATGTATTTGTGGGTTGGACGACGAGCGACAACAATACCGACCCGGAAGATCATTTGGTTACTTCGCACAACCTGACCAACGGCGACAACATTACGTATTATGCCGTATGGGCAGACGGTGTGGCAGGTACGACTTATACCAAATTGACGAGCAGCACATTTAAGACGACACCGACGCGCTATGTGCTTGGAGCGGAATATAACGGAACGACCAAATACTTCTATTCCTGCGAGAAAACGGACAAGAATAATAGTTGGGGTTATGTAACCGCTGATTTGGCAAGTAATACTCCGATAGAATTTACGTTGTCAGGAACAGCCTCGGCTTTGGTTGCGACAAGCACAGAAGTGAGTGCACGGTACTTGAAGCCGATGGCAGAGAAAGATTTCCAGATGTCCGCTTCTTCCCAAACGGTAGAATTGAAGTCTGATGGAACTATATACAACCCGGTAAGCACCAGTTGGAAATTGTTATATAATAATGCAAATAGTTTGAGATGGTACGATAGTAATATTTCCGGAAGTGCCAATGCCTACTTCTACGAGGTAGTAGCCGGCGGTGAAGTAAACTATCGCACATCCTGCTGTGCCGACAAAGTGGCTGCACCGACCGTAACTGCGACGAAGACCTCGACAACTGTCACGCTGACATGGGCAGCAGTAAGCGGTGCAACGGGCTATGAGTTACAATGGAACGGCGGCGCATGGACAGCAGCTACATCGGGCGTTGTCAAGAGCGACCTGACTCCGAACACCAATTATTCGTGGCGTGTACGCGCGACATACGTTCCTCCGAAGTGCGGTGCGGATATTGCTTCCGGCAACACGACAACCAATCAGGTTTATCATGTGACGTATGCAGGCGGTAGCGGAACGGGATCGTGTAACGCAACTGGCTCCACCACCGATGGTACTGCATACGAGGCAGGTGCTACGGTAACGCTGCAAAGCAACGGCTTTACACTCGTGGGACATACATTCAACGAGTGGACAGAAGACGATGAGGATATCACTATCAGCAGTAACCAGTTTACGATGCCGGAACATGACGTGGTGATTACCGCTACATGGACTCCGAAAGTGGATAAGTTCTACGACCGAATGCACGACGGCACCGATGCTTCGCATGGCGGCATAGCAGACGGAGATGGTAAGTATTATATCACTCGTGAGGGTTGTAGTTACACCGTACCATCTTTGACAGACAACACTTCGGGTGCGACAGCCTGCCACACCAAGCACTATGTGCTGATGGGTTGGACGGCAGAAAGCCACCTGAACAGTGACGGAACACTGAAGACCGGTCATGAAGGATATGTATATACCGGCGGCGGTACGCAAACAGCAACCGGCGCAACCTATTATGCCGTATGGGCGGAAGTGGAAGAATGATATTCATTCTAATGTTTAAAGTTTAATATTTAATGTTTAAAGATTTGAAGATTATGAAAACGAATATCATTACAAATATTACGAATATGAAAACGTATTTAAAATATTTATGCGCGGTACTATTATTAATAGGAACGAGCGCGCACGCGTGGGCGACCACGGAGACGATGGATTTCACCCAATGTTGGGGCATACCGGAGACCTATTCAACCGGAGTTTATACCTATGGCGGTTATGCCATTCAGGCTCATGACGCCAAGTACAATTCGTACGGTAATTATTGGGTGATGCAGTATCTATCCACTGGTGACCATAACGCATGGGGAGGTATTATTTTACCACCGTTCAACGGGACAGTGAGCAGTATTACAGTAACCACATATTCCGGTTCCGGTGCTACGCCTCGAAATATATCCCTGTATGTGGACGGAGAACTGCAATCGACAAGCTCTGGAATTGCAGCCGGTAGCAACTATACTTTCTCGACATTGTCTATTGCGGCAGGTAGTACGATTGAATTGCGAAATTCAACAACAAACAACGAGTTCCACTTAGTGAGATTGTCGATTGTGCATAACGGCACTCAGATGGGCGGCCCCAGTGCTGCCACACACGGAACGATAGCAGCGTCTGCTGATGGTAACGGTACAATAACCATTGCCACGAATCCTATCGGGAACGACCAAAGTACCACCATGACAGCCTCGCCTGCGGATGGATGGAGTTTCGTAAGGTGGGAAGTAAAAAGTGTACAGGGCAAATGTCAAAACTGGCAGTCTTACCAGACAGAGTCGGTAACTCCCGATATTTATGCCACAACCGTTACTTTGACGAATAGCACTCATGCCGATGAATTTATCGTTGTTGCACACTTTGAGGAGGAGACATGTGAAAATCAGCCGGAAATAAACTTTGCCAGCGATGCTGTAACAAAGAAATACAATGCTGCAGACGGTATTTATCAGGCAGCCAGCATCACCGGCAAGGGATCCGGCCAAACGCTTAAATATTCAAGCAGTAACACCTCGATTGCTACCATTAATCAGTCAAGCGGCTCTGTGCATCTGACCGGGGCATTGGGTTCAACCACTATCACAGCCAGCGTATTGGAGGATGGCGATTATTGCGCAGCCGAGGATAGTTATACACTGACCGTAGAAGGCTACGATGTGACGTATCACGTGAAATCATGCGTCAGCGACAAACCGTCTAACCAGACGAATCAAAAAGGCAGTTTGACACTACCGACCGGTCTGTCTATTGATGGCTACCAGTTTGTGGGTTGGACGACAAACGGTAGCTATAGTGACAGTAGTACTCCGCCTTCTATGGAAGGTGCGTCTATCACCGTTACTGCGAATGTGGATTTATATGCAGTATTCAAGAAAACGAGTTCAACTTTCGAAAAGATGCCGGAAAACACAAGCGGAAGTGTCAATACATCCGTGCCGGAAGGAGACTATGTAATTTGTACCAATTACGACCCGGGAAGCACTGCCCGTGTGTTTACCAATGATGTGGACGGTAATTATCGAATTCCGACTGATAATACGGAATTTACTTTTACTGCTGCCGGTTTGAGTTGCACAAACGAGGAGTACATATGGCATATATCCGGCACAGCAGGCAATTATCTGATTTATAATGCTACTGCAGATAAATATCTCGGAGCTGCTGGTGGAGATGCAAGTGGAAGTGGTGACCGAAAAATCAGAATGTTGGATGATGGAAGCAGTGCTTATGCGAAATGGACAATATCCCAAAACGAAGGTAAAGTTCCATACATGTTTACCAATACCAAACGTAATTCGGATTCGGAGACTAATAAAAGTTTAGGAACGTCAAGCAATAATATATTCTTCCGTCCGGACGGGAACAAAGGCTCTTATTTTCTATTCAAACGTGTCACTGCGAGCAGCAACTATACGCTTAATCCGGATTGCGATGCTGCGGAATATACGGTAACGATCCGAACGACTGATGCCGGTTGTACAGGAACCGCCAGTGCTTCGGGGGCCACATGGTCAGCACCGGTGCTTGCGCCGGTATTGGCAGGAACGAGTGTCAGCATCAACTCGGTGGCATGCGAAGGATACGCATTTGACCATTGGGAAGTAACCTCCGGAGGCGCATCGCTGAACTCAGCGGCTACTACGGCAAGCAACTCGTTTGATATGCCGTCGGCCAATGTGGTACTGACTCCTGTCTTTACGGCAGAAACATATACTATTACCTATAAGGACAAAGGCGATGTGGCATATTCCGGTCCGACTCCTCCTTCGCCAGCCACTTATACCTATGGCGAGGGAGCCACACTACCGGAGGTAACCAAGAGCGGCTATATATTCATGGGTTGGTTTGCCGAAACGGACTGCTCCGGCACGCGTGTGAACACCATTGCTGCGGATGCCACCGGCAATAAGACATTCTATGCCAAATGGTTGCAACTGGATGATTACCGGGCATGGTGTCCGGAACCAGAGGTTCACTTGACCGGCGACAATGTATATATCACTTCGACGAATGGTAAGTCCGTCAAGGCGGTGAACACGTTGACGGCCGTGCCATCGTCGCTCATGGTGAAGGTGCCGTTGCCATACGGAGTGGCGAATTGATCGGTGACCTCGACCACGATACCTTTCACATAGACTTCCACAGCCGACTCCTCGCCGTCGAGCGACTGCACATACTTGATGACGTCGGCGCAGGTGTAGGGATTCTCCAGCGTGCCGCTTCCGGTGTAGGTGATTTCCTCGGCCAGATTGTCGCTCTGGGCT
>ONQO01000044.1:540-18239 GCA_900319995.1 uncultured Bacteroidales bacterium | reverse complement strand
AACACCATGACCCTCAATGTCATTTCTTCTCTGCTCTCCACCATCGAGAAAGAGTACCAACTCACTCCGGGAACCTTTACCATCGACTGGTTCGTCCGCTCCACCGATGGCATGGGCAACCCCATCAGCGATTGGGCACAAGGAGAGTCCTTTGAGGTAACCATCAAAGATACCGGTACTGGAATAGATGTAGTTAACAGCCAGGTCAGACCTGCAAATGCCAACAGCCAAAAGCTCCTCATCGACGGCGTCCTCTACATCCTGCGTAACGGACATCTCTTCGATGCACAAGGAAAAATAGTTGACTAATGCCTCTAGTCCATCTAGTGAGACTAGTAATTTTGGGATAATTTTGGACGAATTAATAATTCTTTGCCCCTTTTTAGACCAAAAGAAACAAAAAATGCAGATTTTTGCCCAAATATTTGCATAATTCAAAAAAAAGCAGTACTTTTGCAGGCTTTTTTCGGCGTAAGTGGTTAACGGAGACCAAAAAAAGCTTAAAATTCACATAATTTATTAACAGGACAAGGGATTCGAGTAGTCCACAGTCCACTAAACAAAAGTCTAAATGGCAACAAAGATTCGTTTGGCTCGTCATGGTCACAAAGACTACGCTTTCTACCACATCGTAGTAGCAGACAGCCGCTCGCCGCGTGACGGCAAAATTATCGAACGCATCGGTTCGTTCAACCCAAACACAAACCCCGCTGCTGTAATCCTCAATTTTGAGCGCGCTCTGTATTGGGTAGGTGTAGGTGCACAACCGACTGACACCGTACGTACTATCCTCTCCAACGAGGGCGTATTGCTGATGAAGCACCTCAATGGTGGTGTCGCTAAAGGCGCATTTAGTGCTGAAGAGGCTCAAAAGCGTTTCGACGCTTGGAAAGCACAAAAAGATGCTAAAGCTGGTAAGATCAGCCAGGCTGAAGCGGACAAAAAAGCCGCTGCTGCCCGTGCTCTACACGCACAAGAGGTAGAGACCAACAAGGCTATCGCTGCCAAGATCGCAGAGAAACGTGCAGCTGCTGCTGCCGAACTCGCTGCTGCTGCGCAAGAGGCTGCGCAGGAAGCTGCTGCCGCTGAAGCAGAAGCAAAAGGCGAAGATACCGCAGAGGCTTAATCGGAAAACGATATATCATATATCGAAATACCGAAAAAAAAGAAACCCGGAACGAAAGTTTCGGGCTTTTCTTATTCGTAGAAATCGATATAAACGAACCGGAAACGCGGATCTGTCGCGGAAAGGCTATCGGCATCGCGGTTGGACATATATACGGGCAATGAAACCGGTTGAAAGTATAGCAGCGGATGGCAACAACGGTGTCTGTTTTACGGGGAGGAACTTTATTTGAAATAATTAGTACGTATCAGTTTGTCCGACAAGGAGCGATGCAGCTGATAATTGCCGTTTTCAACGGGTATATTTTCTTCTCTCAAGTCCCGCCCGAAACCTTTCCAGAAATAGTTTTTTTGTCCGATAAAATCGAGAATAGTTGGAAAAATATCTATCTGCTCCGCTTGCTCAATTATCCGCAGCGTTTCCATCCGCGGAGAGACAATAATGAGCGGGCACCCGGCTTGCCCTGTGCCGAAAGGCAGATTCGCACGCACTCCAAACTCGCGTGTCTCATCATTGAGCCAAGCGTGGAAGATGCGATGGTCTCCGGTAATGACAATAGTGCTATTTTGCATCACTTCAGCCGTATCAGCCCAATTTAGCAACCGACCGATCTGCCGATCTGTATAATGTGCTGTTTGCATATAGTGCCTAAACAACGCAGGCACGCTATCGGGAATAGGTATGTCATCCGGCGAAGAATCAAACGGGATATGCCCGGAGATCGTAATGGCCATTACGCAAGCCGGAGAAGGCAGCGACGCGAAAGTCTCTATAACTCTGTCCATTACAATACTATCGTTCCATTCAAACCGATTGTCGCTCTCCGGCTCGACCATCTGGCGATAGCCATATGCCAAAGAGATCAAGGTCTGGTTCCAAACATTCCGACAAGGGTTGACGACCGCACTATGGGGATAGAAATGGGCGATATTGGGATACTCATTATTGCCGTAATCCACACATGCCACCCCTTCCAGAGTCGGGTACAGCCCGGTATTGACCAACAACTGACCATCTCCCGACATACCATAACCAATCTGCGTAGTGACATCTTTGACGTAAAAAGCCGGATGAAACCGGAGATATTGGTTCATCTCCGGACAGACAGGTCTGCCATTTGCATCCTGGGCATCCAGCAGCCAAGACTCAAAGCTCTCGGCTAAAATAATCAGCAGATTTCCCTCTACAGGATTAGCCGGACAGACCGGATTGGTCAGCCGTTTCAGTTCCGTTTCCTCTTCCTGCGTTAACTCGACCTTTCCTCTGCTCTGCCATTCAGTTACCATATCGTGCGCCATAAAGAGCGGGTATGCCAAAACAGAGTGTTCCCGGATATAAATACCCGTCTGCCGTTCATTCTCGCTGACATGTGCAGAAAGCGCTTCCGGCAAAATGCAGGGATTAATCCAGTCCCATGAGAAAGACGCCTCACAACCTTGCAACCGCTTTCGGTCCCACCGGCTGTACGAACCGCTTATGCTGAGCACCAGACTGACGGCAAACACGATACTTACCTCTTTCCACCCCGCGCGTTTGCTCTCCCAAACAAAGCAAACAGCCGCTAATGCTGTCAGAGCCGGGAAAAGAAGCAAAGACCATGATAAATACGGCACAATACTGCCCCAAAAACCATCCATATTGGTGGTAAGTTTCAGCAACTGCCACGTGATAAAGAGCCGGTATGAACGATAGTATATGATATTGGCTATGCACCATAAATCGGCTGCTCCCAGTAAAATGAACATCGGGTATTTCCGCTTAGTCATCAAAACCGGAATGGCTATGATCATAGCGGCTGCGATATTTGCTAACCATCGGTACAACACCCACGAAACGGACGCGGGGCGGGTAATTGCTATTTCGAAAATATACGATTTGGCTACCAGCAGTACTACAACCAAAATCCAACAACCCCATCGGGACCAAAAAGAATCGATATTTTTAGAGCATTTAGGCATAAATTATTCTGTTTTCGACTGCAAAATTACGCAAATTATTTGATATACACAAAAAAAATTGCACAAATCAAAAGAATATTGTAACTTTACTCGCCTTTTCGTGTAAAATGCAAGCCACGTTGTTGATAATTGTTGACTTATAAAGAATTTTTGAACCATTTCGGATAATTTTGGGATAATTTTGGATAATTTTGGACCAACGAATAATTATCTATGTTATTTGTGTAATCCGTGAACCAACAAATTGTCTTTAATTTTTGATAATTGTTGACTTATAAAGAATTTTGGGATAATTTTGGATAATTTTGGACGAATTAATAATTCTTCGTTTCCTTTGTGACTAAAAGAAAATTCGCCTAATTCGCATAATTCGCCGTTTTAAAATTGTTTTTAATTGTTGATAATTGTTGACCATAAAATATTTTTTGGACCATTTTGATAATTTTGGACTAAAACAGTTTCGTCCATTGTGCCGACTATCCCCCGCGTCCACGATGTTCTGTGTTCGCGCCCTCCGTGCGCGAAAAATCTTTTGGTTCATTTTGTATCCTTTGTGAACGAAAAAGAAAAAATTTGTGTAATTTGTGTAATCTGTGGACTAAAAAGAATATTTCGTTTAATTCGCATTATAATAGTTTATTCAAATGTCAAATTATGTAAATTTTCATCATTAATATTTGCATATTCCATTTATTTTTTGTACCTTTGCACCCGATTTGAATGTAAGCGCACATCTTTACTACCAACTTCTTCCTCTTGGAGAACGACATGCCGTCCAATGCCTGCTCTTCCTGAGAACGAACAACATACCGCAAGCATCTGCCAACCTCGATGGAATATCGAGTTTTTTTCGAGCCTTTCTACACATGGCAGTGGGTGATTAGTGGGTGATTAATGGGTTGCAAGTGGGTATATCGTTCTATGTTAGTACATGACCTCACAAAAAAATGGCATCAGCAAGATGACCTAAAAAAACCGGAAGCAATATAAAAGTGCCAAATTTATTAACTAAACGGGGGTTACTAAAAGAAGTACCCTTTATAATATAAACCTCAAAAATCATAACTAACTATGGCTATTGTTCAACTCAATCCAATTGCTGAAAACATTCGTGGCAGGCTCAGCAGAAAAAGCCCTACCGTCATGAGACAGAAGAAATACCGCGCGGAGAATGGAGCGGTCATTTCCAAAGGCGCGCAAGAAGCATACAATATCATGAACCCGCGTGATTATAAAAAGAATCCACCTAAAGGCGCGGAACTTCAAAACATCAATTCCTTCGCTCAAGCCAGCCGCCTTACCACACTCATCTTACGGGCAGGTAAATACACAGACGAGGAAATCGATGCCTTGCCTGCCGAGGAACGCAAACAAGCATTGGCGTACAAGGCGCAGTTTCAAAGTTTCAAAGTCCGCTTTTTGGCGCAACTCAAAACCCCGGACGAGAATGCTCCCATACTCCCTGTAACGGACCCGGCTTACAACCATAACTCTACCAAAATCCAACGGAGACAATACTTGACGCTCAATACTTTCATACGCGCTATGCTGATGAAATCGACGAAATTTGAATAAAATTACACAAATATTTGCATATGTCGCAAAAAAGCAGTACCTTTGCACACTTTTAAAGGCACTTCTAAAAATTGCTTTATTTTGATTTCGAGTTTTACCAAGAAAATACCGAAAGCAATATAAAAGTGACAAATTTATTAACCAAACGGGGTTTACAAAAACGTGGAATTTTGAGAAGTACCCTTAAGCAAGCAGCAGAAATCACATGCCGAAAGTAAGCGTCATAATGCCTAATTTTAATCACGCTCCTTATTTAAAGGAGCGCATGGATAGTATATTGGCTCAGGATTATCCGGATTTTGAGGTAATCCTGCTGGACGATGCCTCTACGGATGAGAGTGCGGTCATACTGAATGAGTACACCAAGAATCCGCGCGTGAAGACGCTGATAGTTAACGACTCCAATTCCGGCAATACTTTCTTACAATGGCAACGGGGCTTGAAACAGGCTAAAGGAGAATACATCTGGATTGCGGAAAGTGATGATGTGGCGGAACCGACTTTACTTTCTCGCTTGGTAGCGGAAATAGAGCAGAAAGATGCTACTTTGGCTTTCTGCCATAGTCAATGGATTGACAGCAATGGAAAGCCTATCGCTCGTTCCAGAGATCCCCGATGGAATCGGGACTTTTCGATGGCGGGCGCCACATTTATCAGGAGGTATCTGTTGGGATATAGTTCGATATGCAACGCCTCGGCAGTCGTTTTTAAACGCGAGGCTGCACAGAAAGTGGAAATGGAGAAAGTAGTGCAGTATTCCGCAAGCGGGGACCGACTGTTCTGGATACAAATCGCCTTGCAGGGAAGAGTGGCATATGTGGCGGAATGTCTGAATAAATTCCGCCAGCATCACAATAAAGTGTCCGGTGGAGCCGAGTATATGGGAGTGAATATTGTGCAGGATCATGCTATTTATCGGCTAATGAAAAAATCGCTGGATTTGACCGCAAATGAGAGGAGATGGATTTGTGGCTATCATTGGAAAGCCATGCATCGTCCTACCGTTTCTGCCGAAGGACGGATAAGTGCTTTGTTAGCATGGGGAAATGAACCGGAATTTGGACGATTAGCCTATTTGTTTTATCTTCTCCATCGCGCAAAAGAGAAATGCTGACCTACCTGCTGAACATAGCGTTTGCCGTTACAGCCACTATTCTGTATATCCGCGCGCCCTGGACATATAGTTACGACTATTGCGCGTTACTGATGTGGCTGTTTATCGCGCAAAACGTCTTGCATTTCGCCACTAATAAACGAAAAAACTGGTTGGGATTTGAGTTCTTCTTCGCTCTCTCGTTCTTCCTCGTCAATTTTGTCTATCCGGTCTTTTATGCTCCTGATCCGGACAAAAGCTATTGGTCGTTTTTCAGTTTTGATTTCAACGACAACTACGTCACTCGCAGTACCGCATTGGCATATTTCGGCTACGCATGGTACCTGTTAGGCGCCACTCGCATTTTGCTTCTGAAGCGAGAAGAACCTTCCGAACCTACCTTTACCATCAATATGCGACAGTATATATGGTTCTTCGGCATTACCGTGGTTTCGTGGTTATTGTTTGTTGCTACCGGTGGGCTGGAGGCGCTTCAGAGCGTTTATGCAGATGGGGGAAACCTGCGAGATGTGGGAATCTTCAGTTATTTCAATAATATATTTACCATCGGCTGCTATTTTATGGCGATATTCATTTTCCGCCTGCCGAAACAGAAATGGTGGTTTTACCTGTTGGTGATTAGCTCTTTTATTCTGATTCTGCTATCTACGGGTAGCCGGCAACTGGCGATTGGACTGGCTTTGATTCTCATAACGGGTTTCAGTATGTATGTCTACCACCTTAAATGGTGGCAGGTTACAATGCTTATTGCAGGCGGTTCAATCGTATTGTTCCTTGTCATGACTTTACGAACGGAAGGATTGGATACCGGCGCGTGGCAGGTTAAACTGGCGCATCTGAAATTAGACCATTTCTGGGATGTCTTCGAAGATCTGATTGTTAATGATGTTAACTTGTTCCGCCTGTTCGGATGGGCACAAGAGAACGATCCGACATGGTTCCAAGGCATGACACTGGACATTTCATCTCCTATTCCCGGACTGGCAAATGTGATTATTGAGCACTCGGATGTTCCTCCACAAATGCTGCACGGAGGAGACCTGCCGTCGTATCTGTTCCTGGGTCCGGATGCTACTTGGGGTACCGGCACCAACATGATAGGCGAAGCCTATCGTTCGTTCGGCTCCGTTGGTACAGCTATTGCCATGTTTCTCATCGGGTTATGGGTAAAAGAGAGTTATTACCGCGCCAAGAATAATGTCTATTGGTATCTCATGTACTTCCTCTTAGTCGGGCATGCACTCATCTATCCCCGAGCTCCGCTATTGTTCGACCCGAGGCTCGTGACGTGGAGTCTGCTGCTCCTGCTTTTCGTCATGACCATTACCACCCATCAGACGCAGATCGTTCATTGGCTCAACAGACTCGGCAAAAAGAAGGAGGTGCAACCATGAGAATCCTTTATTGCATCCCTCATCTGTACAATGCCGGCGGGATGGAACGCGTTTTGACGCAGAAAGTAAACTGGCTCGCCACTCACACCAAGCATGAGTTGACGATTATCACCACCGAGCTGACACCTAAAGGTTTGAAAGAGTGCTATTTTGACTTGGACAAGCGAGTGAAAGTGATAGCGCTAAATATAGATTTCGACGCAGACTATCAAAAACCTCTATGGTCCAAATGGTTTGGTCACATGCGGCGTATGCGCGCATACAAGCAGGCTCTTATCCAATATGTGCAGGAGCACAAAGTGGATTTGTGTATCTCTTTGTGTGGCAAAGAAATAGCGTTCTTGCGCTCCTTACCCTGCCGTACCATAGCCGAGCTGCACTTTGCCAAAGAGCAACGGAGACTGTTGTTGGAAGCTAATCACAAGGGACTTTTCTGGTCGCTGGCAGGCCGGATTCGTACGAGGCAGCTTGTGCGGGCGGTGAAACCGTTGGAACGGCTGATCGTGCTCACGGAAGCTGACAAAACCGACTGGCAGAACGCAGGGTGTACAAACGTAACCGTTATTCCGAATCCATGCAGCCTGGACGGAGTACAAATACCTCAAGTACATAGAGAAAAAGTGGTGCTTGCCGTTGGACGACTGCATGAGCAGAAAGGATTTGACCTCTTGTTACAAGCATGGCAACCCATAGAGATGCATTACCCAGAATGGACATTGCGCATAGTAGGCGAAGGACCCAAACGCGCTGAACTGGAAGCGCAGATCAGGGAACAAGGACTGAAGCATGTTATTTTGGCAGGGCGGACGGAGAATGTAGCCAAAGAATATGCTGAAACTTCGCTTTTTGTGCTCTCTTCCCGCTATGAGGGTCTTCCGCTGGCACTCATTGAGGCTATGTGGTGTGGAACGCCATGCGTTTCTTTCGACTGTCCGCATGGCCCTGCCGAACTTTTGACGGACCAAAGAGGATGGCTGGTTTCCAATGGAGACATAGCGGCTCTAACCAGACAATTGGAATATGTGTTATTGCACCCGGAGGAAGCGGCAGAGCGTGCACAAAAAGCACAGACGTTCGCGCATACCATGTTTAGTGAAAACAATATAATGCCTATTTGGCAAAAACTGATTGAGCAATGATTCCTGTCACATTTGACAATATTATCTTTTCGCTACAGCGCTACGGCGGTATCTCGGTGGTATGGACCGAATTGCTGAATCGTGCGCGCGCAGACAAAGATTTGACCATAACGGAATTGGATTTCCGGCAGATACCGCCGCGGTTTATGGAGAGGTATCGCATACCCGCATACAAAGCCGAAACACCATCTGTCTTCCATTCTTCCTATTTTCGTGTTCTGCCGCAGAAAGGAGTGCATAATGTGACAACTGTGCATGACCTGACCTATCATTTCTACCGCCACGGACTGGCGAAAGCCGTACATCTTTGGGAAGAAGAACGGGCTTTACGGCATAGTGAGGCTGTCATCTGTATTAGTGAAAACACGAAACGCGATGTTATGCGCTTTTATCCTTGGCTGAAAGAAGAACAACTGCATGTCGTGTATAATGGTGTCAGTGATGCTTTCCACCCGCTTTGCACAACGGCGAAAGATTCAAAACATTCGATTTCATCGGTAAAAAAGAAGGGATACTTGCTTTTTATAGGAAATAGTCAAGTGGCTTACAAACGGTTTGATGTCGCGAAGGAAGTGGCTGTTATGACAGGACTGGAACTGGTGGTAGCCAACCAATCTTCACAAGCAGAATTAAACAAAATGTATAATGAAGCCTTGTGCTTACTCTATCCTTCCGACTATGAAGGATTTGGATTACCCATTTTGGAAGCACAAGCTGCCGGATGTCCGGTAATAGCACAAAACACATCATCCATCCCCGAAGTCATCGGAGAAAATGGCTTGCTGATTGAACACGATACGCCCAAAAGAATGGCAGAAGAGGCAACTGCTATAGTTAAACAACTGCTATCTCGTCCCACACAGGAGATTATTGAAGCTGGCTTTGAGAATGTAAAGCGTTTCTCATGGGACAAGACCTACCAACAAACCAAAGAGGTATATAGCCTATTAATGCAATAAGAAAATGAAAGTTTCCATTATAACCATTACGTACAATAGCGCCAAGACATTACAACGCGCGTTAGAGAGTGTACAAAGTCAGAACTATCCGGACATTGAGCATGTCATTGTAGATGGAGCATCTACAGATGGAACGCGAGAAATAATAGAATCCTATGCTGCTTCCAACTCAAAAGTGCGCTGGGTGTCAGAGAAAGATGATGGCATCTACAATGCGCTGAACAAAGGTATAAAGATTGCCACAGGCGATGTTATTGGCTTTCTTCACTCGGATGACATTCTCTATTCCGCCGATTCCATCGGACATATTGTCGATGGCTTTGAGTCCTCGAATGCCGATGTAATATACGGTGATTTGCAGTATTGCCGAGGCAATAAAGTAGTGCGTTACTGGAAAAGCAATCCGTTCCGACCGTCATGGCTGAAATACGGATGGATGCCGCCACACCCGACTATGTATGTACGCAAAGAAGTATATGCCCAAACGGGTGAATATGACGAATGGTTCCGCATATCCTCCGACTACGACATGATTCTCCGTATCTTCAAATCAGGATTCTCCACGCACTATATCCCGGAAGTATTGGTTAGTATGGAAATAGGCGGCGCAAGTAACCGGGATACCAAAGCACGGCTTTCTAAAACGCAAGAGGACTACATCGTTCTGAAAAAGAACCATGTAGGCGCCGGTTACTTGACAGTCCTGTGCAAACAACTACGCAAGATACGGCAGTTTTTGAGAAAGGATTAGAGACTTAAAGGGCTAAGAATGGTATGCTAAATATTTCTATTGTATTATATCATCCTAATTGGGAACAAGAGGTACTGCCTCTTGTAGAGGAACTGCTTCGCGTCCAAAACCTGCGAAAGATATACTTGTTGGACAATAGTGAAGACCGGGAGATACATCCTAAATCGGAGATTAAGCACCCTAAACTTCGCTATATGCACATGCCGGAAAACCTCGGTTACGGAAAAGCGCATAATATCGCACTACGCGAGAGTGCCTACTATAAAACGGAACTGCATCTGGTAATGAATAGCGACATAGTCGTAAAGGCGGAAGATATAAATGCCATGCACAACTGGATGCTTGCAAATCCCGAAGTAGGTCAACTAATGCCGAAAGTAGTACACCCGGATGGAAAACAGCAATTCCTTGCGAAACGTCTCCCTACTCCATTAGATGTGTTCGGCAGGCGTTTTTTGCCACAATGGATGACAAGGAAACGGAACCAACGGTATGAACTAAGGGATAAGAATTTGGAACGCCCTGTCAATGCACCTTACCTAAGCGGCTGTTTTATGCTCCTCCGCACAGAGGCAGCGGTGAATGCAGGGCTGTTTGATGAGCGGTTCTTTATGTACCCGGAAGATATAGACCTCACGCGCCGGATTCATCGGAACTTTTTGACTCTCTACTACCCGCAGTGGACCATCGTACATGCACATAGGAAAGCCTCTTATAAAAACAGACACATGCTGTGGATTCATATCCAAAACATGTGCCGTTATTTCAACAAATGGGGCTGGTTATTCGATAAAGAACGGAAACTTTTTAACCGGCTTTAAATACCAGCTGAC
Source organism: uncultured Bacteroidales bacterium (assembly GCA_900319995.1). Lineage (GTDB taxonomy): Bacteria > Bacteroidota > Bacteroidia > Bacteroidales > Paludibacteraceae > Colicola. The sequence goes on along the minus strand of ONQO01000044.1, from coordinate 7,390 downwards.
CGCTTTTTATACTTTCATTAGTCTATATACAAGGTATCCGGCATAGACGAGTAATAACAACACTCCCGCCCAACGCTGGATTTTACGTTCTCTGTTGGTTTTAACAGCTAACCATACAATGATACTGCCGGAAGCGGCCATGATGGCATCTAACTCTATCCCCTCATAGGCGGGAAGGGGACGAACAAGAGCACTGGTAGCCAATACGAAGAACACATTGAAGATATTGCTGCCAAACACATTACCAATCGCTATATCCGAATTGTGCTTGGCGGCGGCAATAACGGATGTCGCTAACTCGGGCAATGAGGTACCCAATGCCACTATGGTCAAACCAATTATCGCCTCGCTTACTCCGCAACGCGTGGCTATATCTACGGCACTCTTCACAATCAGTTCCCCGCCTACTACCAAACCCACTAATCCACCCAATATTAATGCCAAAGCCCGACACACTGGCATCTCTTTGACATGGTCTGCCTCAGATTCTTCAGGATGGTCTTTGGCGTGACGAAAAGTGTTGAATAGAAAATAGCAGAAAAGGAGCAGTAACAGGGCGCCTCCTATACGCCCGATTCCTCGCGCCTCCTCGCCGAACGGCAGTTGCACGGCTACGAAAATGAGTACCAGCACACCGGCTATCATAGAAAGCGGAATGTCAAAATCACGACTGCGTTTTTGCGAAGCAATCGGATAAACCAACGCTGTCAGTCCCAAAATAACAAAGGTATTGATGATGTTCGAGCCAAGGATATTCGTGATTGCCAAATCAGTTGTGCCCTCTGCCACGGAGATCATGTTTACCACAAACTCCGGCATAGATGTGCCAAAGGCTACTACCGTCAGACCGATTACCAAATCGGATATACCGAAGCGCTTGGCTATAGCAGAGGCACCATCTACCAGAAAATCAGCACCCTTGACAAGAGCAACAAAGCCTACGATAATAAGCACTATCGCCACCCAAATACCATATGAAAGCAAATTTTCTATCATAATATTTTTTTCGTAATACCGCAATTACGTAATTGGTTAAACATTAAACAAGAAATGCATGATATCCCCGTCTTGCACGAGATAATCTTTTCCTTCTGTAAACAGTTTACCGGCTGCACGGCATTGCGCCTCGCCGCCAAGAGTAACAAAATCATCGTATTTGATAACCTCCGCGCGGATAAATCCGCGTTCAAAGTCCGTATGGATAACACCGGCGCACTGCGGCGCTTTGGCGCCGGCTTTGAACGTCCACGCGCGAACTTCATCGCTTCCGGCAGTGAGGAACGTGCGAAGGTTGAGTAATGCATATGCAGCTTTGATGAGTCGGTTAACCCCAGACTCCTGCAGTCCTATTTCTTCCAAAAACATCTGCCGCTCTTCATAAGTTTCAAGTTCCGCAATCTCGCTCTCTATTTTCGCAGCAAGAACCAGCACCTGCGCATCTTCGTCTTTGACTGCCTCCTTAACTTTCTCTACATACGCATTGCCTGTTACAGCTGATGATTCATCCACATTGCATACATACATAACGGGTTTGTTCGTGAGCAGAAACAAGTCTTTAGCTGCTGCTTCTTGATCTTTGTTATCCAACTCAACAGTACGGGCATTTCTTCCCTGCGAGAGTGCCTCGCGATACTTAACAAGCACCTCGAGTTGCAGTTTGGCAAACTTGTCTCCGCCTGCTTTGGCGGCTTTCTCGCATTTTTGGATTCGTGACTCTACTGTCTCAAGATCCTTGAGTTGCAACTCTGCATCAATGATCTCTTTGTCGCGCACAGGATCAACAGTACCATCCACATGCACTACATTCTCGTCATCAAAACAGCGTAGCACATGGATAATAGCATCCGTCTCACGGATATTAGCGAGAAATTTATTTCCTAATCCTTCCCCTTGGCTCGCTCCTTTGACCAAACCTGCAATATCCACGATTTCAACGGTAGTTGGGATGATTCCGCGTTCGGGTTTGCATATCTCACCCAGTTTGATGAGACGCTCGTCCGGCACAGTAATAACACCCACATTGGGTTCAATGGTGCAGAAAGGAAAATTGGCACTTTGCGCCTTGGCGTTACTAAGACAATTAAAAAGGGTTGATTTGCCCACATTAGGCAACCCTACTATTCCACATTGTAATGACATAAATTTATACTATTGATTATACTTTCTTTTTTATACTCTTCGTAATTGCACCAGATGATGCGAATAACCATCAGCTTCTATATTAAAAATGCCGGTTTCATCGAGCTTTTCCACTTTCACGCGCCCTGAACAATGAATGATTCGTTTACTATCCAGAACGATTCCCACATGAGATATCCGGTCGGGATTAGCAACTCCATCATCTAATCCCACATGGTCAAAGAACGCTAAATCGCCAGCCTTTGCTTTTTGCAAATCAGTAATACGACGCCCTTGCGTCACTTGTTCACTCGCATTGCGGAGAAGTTTCTTGCCGAACAAACCAAGTATCGTCTGGGTAAAACCGGAACAATCCATTCCCAAAGCGTTCTTGCCACCCCATAAATACGGCACGTTCAAAAAGAAGCGAACAGTGCGTTGCAGCGTCTCTTCATTAAGAACCAAACAATGCACGGAAACCATACTTGGGTCTATACGGAATCCCACTCCCAACACTTCAAAACGGCCATCTTTGTAGTTTGTCAGTCGTGTTCCAGCAGTAAGAGGAATGGTTTGGCCGTTGTTCTCACTAACAGCATAGGCAATGGGGAAAATGACCATAGCGCACGCCTGACAAGCATCCTTATAGGTTTTGTATTCATCTGCCGACATAGGAGCTATCATCTTAGCGTCCACCCATCCTTCCTGCCCATCCAAGTGCAATTTAACCCGATTCCATCGGGGTTTTTGCTCCAAAATAGTACACGTCTCGCCAAAAAGCATCTGCGTGCTCTGCTCAGCCCCTTCTTCCGGCTCTGTCCGTACAGGAACTACACTATGTAAAGAAATCGCTTTCAAAATCATTTATCTTTTTTGCGCAGAACAAAATTCGTTTCCAGAGTTGCCTTTCCTTGATACCATGCATCGCGGCCACCACTATACTTAACCTCTTTGATTACACTATCCGGCTGGTATTCCCCTGTCACGTCACTAACAATTACTTTATGATAAATCAACGGAAAATCTCTCTGATATTCCCTATGAACTTTACCATTCGCATCAGTGTGCATCGTATCAGCCCGGTCTTCCCAACGCATCGTCCCAGTTCCGTCTTTCCAGCCACCGCGACGAACGACTTGTATTCCTTCCAGTGGTTTCGACGACTCGTTGGTTACCTGGCTATCAAAAGTAAGATCGCCTGAAGGCACACCATACATTGCAACAGGTCCGGAATCTTTACACCCGTATCCGAACATTCCGAGAATTGCTCCGAGGAGGACATTCATCCATTTCTTTACATTTGTTTTCATCGTAAAAAAAGTATTAATTATTAATTATTTGAATTTCGATGCAAAGGTACAACTTTTTTCAAACATATGCAAGTATCAGTGTTTCTTTCCCAACTTTTTCCCAAGTTTTACCCTCCGTACGGGAACAATACTGTGTAAAGAAATTGCTTTCATAATTAATAAAATGGATTATACGGATTGCCCACACAGCGGCATTTGTATTTTTTGCTGTTCTTGTGGGTTTTGTAGCGTTTTTGGTCTTGCCCGCCGGCGGGGAACAAACAGGTTATTTTCACACCTGCTACGATATTCCGCAACGAACCGACGTTGGCATCTTCGGCTGAATAAATATGATTCATTTCCACATTCATGTATTCAGAGACATCCCATTCCGTTTTTGTCGGTTTGGTAGTGTTGTCCAGCGCATTCAACAATCCCACTTCGCCGAAAACGCCTATTCGTAACAACCTGTCCAAGCCGTTATTGCCTTGACCGATTTGTATCGTTCCTCCCAGCTCGACAAGCAAACGGATATCGTTCTTGTATTTCATCCGTCCTTTCGTTGAAACCGGTTCATAATCATGATAGCCATGCGTGAACATATCATCAATATATTCGTCGTAATACCTACCCAAATAATCTGCCGCGGAGGCCATTTGTCCGTTCTGATGCGTCCAGGAGGCAAGGAACAAACTATATTGTGCGCCGGCCATCATATAGAACGGATACGTTTCAAAACCAAGCATCACCGGGGTATGGAACCATATTGTTGAACTCAAATCCTGACGCCGAATCAAGGAACCAAGATAGTCAAATTCTATCCCCCGGGTATCAATCATCCGCGGATCAAATGTCTCATTGGCTACCCCTACACGCGGGTGTTCACCGGACATAGCCGCTCCTATACTCAGCAGAAAATGTCCATAGCGGTATTGGTATTGCAGCGTAATTCCTTCACCCCAACCGATGAGAGGTCTTGTATCACTTGATCGATCCATCTGAATTGGAGATGACAAGGAAGCTCCGACACCTATGTAATGCTGTGCATAGTTCAGGTGCGCCATCAATATAACTGCTATGATTATATATATCCGTTTCATCTCACCATTATTTTAATCACTTTGCGTTTTCCGGACTCCAAGACCACCTCTGCCAGATAGATTCCTTGCGTTCCGGGTGCGGCTATCTGAGTATCCCCATGGATGAGGGAATATGTACTTAGTTTCTCTCCCACCGGACTATATATGCTGAGACGGGCGTTCTGCGAGACGGTGACATGGATCATTTCTTTGCGTGAAACGACTGTCGGATACATCGTTATATCCGTGTGTTCCGTGATGATAAGCGGACATGTCATCAGCCTCAGACCGCTCACCTCTGTCAGCATCGCGCTGTATTCCGCACCCACCTCAAGAGGCTGGTACAAATACGGACCAGTTTCTCCGACCAGCATCTTGCCTTTCTTGTACCACTGGAAATCCGTGAAATCATAACCGCCGTTATAGTCATGGGTCAGCACGAAGATGGCATCCATCCAGCCCTGCTCCAGGACCGTGCGCGGGTACAGCAGTGTAAACGGCTCGGTGGCACTGTGCTTGAGCCGGTTATGGAACAGCAGGTCAATATCGACAGAAAATATACCCGCTCTGACATTGTACGGCACTGTTACGATGTCATTTTCTATCGGATAGGTCCCGTTCTCAAATCCTGCTTTTATCGCATCTTCAGAGAACGACAGCCGCGCATCTGTTAGATAACCTGTATGCTGAATAGCAATCTCTAATGCTCCTTCGCCTGCACATTGCTCGGCAATACTCAAGGCAACATTCTCAACGATATTCTCCTTGACTATCAGATTCAGCGTGACGGTACTATCGCATCCATGCTCAGTTTGCAGTTTTTGGGTATAGACACCTTCCGTCTCATAATCTGTCCCGTTCCACGTGTATGTCTCACCATCAATGATAGTTACTTCTTCCGCAGGCATGTTGTAGGTGGGATATACCGTCAAGTATAGTGTATATACGGTATCCGGATCCGTTCCTGCACCTTTGATAAGTTCCGTTTCATAGGTGCCGGAAGAATTGTATGTATTTCCATAGAAAGTAACCGGCTGGTTTTCACATGAGGTTGAATCTATGGTAACCCGTATTACCGGCTTGTCAACGACGGACAACTTCAACGTACAGACAGAGTCACAGCCGGCGGCATTGGTCAGTATCTCCTTCTTCTCCGTTGACTCCGTAAACGTCATACCGTGCCACGTGTAACTCTCGCCGGTGAAAATAGTTGCTATTTCAGTACTATCAGTAGGTTGCAATTCGGTCAAATGCAGAGAAACCGGATATTCACACCCTTCATTTGTCTGGAGCATTACAGTATAATTGCCACCTTGGTTGTATATTTTGCCCTGCCACTCAAAGTCTTTGCCTTTGCAGAAAGTAGCATTTGTAGGCGTCAAATCCTGACCGTACCAGTCCTCTATCGTTGCGCCCGGACATATTGTCTGCGTTTCTGTTACATGATTGACCGGCTTGTTCGTTTCCGTAAGGTGCAACGTAGCAGTGTAGCCGCAACCGTCTTCGGTAGTTAACAGGACAATATAGTCGCCGCCTTCTGTGTAGGTCTCACCATACCATTCATAACTGCCACCTGCGATGATATAATCTGATTTCTCTATGTCGTCAGGTACATCATAGTGTAGGCGTCAAATCCTGACCGTACCAGTCCTCTATCGTTGCGCCCGGACATATTGTCTGCGTTTCTGTTACATGATTGACCGGCTTGTTCGTTTCCGTGAGGTGCAACGTAGCAGTGTAGCCGCAACCATTTTCGGTCGTTAACGGAACGGTATAATCTCCGCCTTCTGTGTAGGTCTCACCATACCATTCATAACTGCCTCCTGTAAAGAAATAATCCGATTTCTCTATGTCGTCAGGTACATCAAAGAAACTGACTTCCAGAGTGACAAGTGTATTGCTCTCCTCGCCTTCGATGGTGTGGGTGAAGACGTGGTTTGTTTCTGTAGGCGTTAGATTCTGACCATACCAGTCCTCAATCGTTGCTCCCGGGCAGATTGTTTGTGTTTCCGTTACAGGATTAACCGGTTTGTTCGTTTCCGTAAGGTGCAACGTAGCAGTGTAGCCGCAACCGTCTTCGGTAGTTAACGGGACAATATAGTCTCCGCCTTCTGTGTAGGTCTTACCATACCATTCATAACTGCCACCCGTAAAGAAATAGTCCGATTTCTCTATGTCATCAGGTACATCAAAGAAACTGACTTCCAGAGTAACAAGCGTGTTGCTCTCCTCACCTTCGATGGTGTGGGTAAAGACGTGGTTCGTTTCTGTAGGCGTTAGATTCTGACCATACCAGTCTTCTATCGTTGCTCCCGGACAGATGGTCTGTGTCTCTGTTACAGGATTGACCGGCTTGTTCGTTTC
>ONQO01000044.1:0-529 GCA_900319995.1 uncultured Bacteroidales bacterium | reverse complement strand
TTCTGTAGGCGTTAGATTCTGACCATACCAGTCTTCTATCGTTGCTCCCGGACAGATGGTCTGTGTCTCTGTTACAGGATTGACCGGCTTGTTCGTTTCCGTAAGGTGCAGTGTGGCTGTGTAGCCGCAACCGTTTTCGGTAGTTAAGGGGACAATATAGTCGCCGCCTTCTGTGTAGGTCTCACCATACCATTCATAACTGCCACCCGTAAAAATATAATCCGATTTCTCTATGTCATCAGGTACATCAAAGAAACTGACTTCCAGAGTAACAAGTGTATTGCTCTCCTCGCCTTCAATGGTATGGGTAAATACATGGTTCGTTTCTGTTGGATGCAGTGTTTTTCCGTACCAGTCTTCAATAGTTGCTCCCGGACATATCGTCTGTGTCTCCGTTTTAGGGAAGACAGGTTTGAGGTGTAGTGTAGCGTTGTACTTACACCCGTCTTCTGTACTCAAAGTGATTGTATGATCTCCACCGGTGGTAAATGTATGCCCTCTCCATTCGAAGGAAGTTCCGGCAAGGAAT
>ONQO01000013.1 GCA_900319995.1 uncultured Bacteroidales bacterium | reverse complement strand
CATATGGTATCCAAGAGTCAGTCCAAGTGGGCAGCCAAGGGCTTTATGGCACAACCGGAAGTTCCGAAGCAGAGCCGTCTGCGTCTCAACATTGTATGTTATGCGCACCCGATGTTTGATGATTTGAAAGAGGTATCCGACAATATCCAGAAGGATGCCGGCGACCACAGCCAGATTGTATATACAATGCTGACGGGTCCGGGTCATGAGGGCAGTAAGGGTATGCAAGGCTTCCCGATTGACGCGGCGGAAGGCTTTGTGACCATTGGTCTGGTTCACTATGATGCCACGGCTGCGGATGATACCCCGCGCGATGGTTATGTGACATGGACTCCGGGCAGCAGCGATGTGATGTTGGTAGCAGCTGCCGAGCGTCAGGTGAACTTGGAGGCACGTATGATTCTGTTCTCTATCAACTGCGGTGCACAGAGCATGTTAACAGAGACAGGACGACAAGTGGTACTGAAGAGTCTGGAATACCTGCTCTCGGATGCTACAATCACGCCGGTTGCAGACTGCTCGTTCACCTTTACCAACGGTGCGGGCAACACCATGACGGCGGGAGAATATGCATCAAAATGTCCTGCTTGTACAGGATATAAGGGTGACGGTAAATGGAGTACGGCTGCCAACTGGGGACCGGACTGGATCTTGCAGCCTGGTAAGGATACCGAGGTGAAGATCGCAGCACCGGTAACGGTAGATATGCCGCATGCGAAAGTTCGTACGGTTCGTATTCTGGAAGGCGGTAGCATTGACATTCCGGTTGGCAGTGGTCTGGAAGTAAAGAGTACCATCCGCCGTCAGGACGGCACAGAAATCAGCCCGACGGAGGTAGCAGACTTGTCTATCGGTTCTACAATTGATGGCAACGGTACACTCATCTTCAATAACAATGCCGGCGATACCAAAGCCGGTGTAGCAATGTACAGCAAAGGCTTTATAGACCATACTAATCCGGCAAACGAGCCGAAGGGCGTGAAGAACTACCAATACATGGGAACTCCGTTCAATGAGGTGAACGCACTATACACTCGCAGCGACCGGTACGGTGGATATTGATGTGCCGGCAGGCGAGAATATGGTGGTCGGCAACTCCTGGACAGCACCGATATACGTCAAAGAATTTACGAATGACGACTTTGAGAATCTGCTTGGCAATGTCTATTTCTTCAATACCGGTGTAGATAAAGAAGGAGATGCAGGAGAAGCCGAGACACGTTATCAAAGTAGCACCTATGTTACCGTACCGATTCACTCGTCACCTTATACAGGCGACTCGTTGATTAGTTCGATGCAAGGCTTCTTCGTGAAGTCAAACGGCTCGGCTGGTGCATTACACCTCGATTATGACAGACATGTGCGTCCTACGACCAACCGCAACATATTGAGCGGTGAGATGCATGCGCCCAAACGTGCGCAAACAACAGACACGGATGAACCGGTCGTACTCAAGATCAAGGTGAGCGGCGAGAACTACGACGACAAACTCGTTCTGTTAGGTCGCGAGGACTTCTCCGAGGGCTTTGACAACGGCTGGGACGGCGATAAATGGGACGGCAACGAGTCCGCACTCTATCTCTACACCACCGACAGCGAAGGAACGGAGAACAGCGTTTCCGCGGTACCCGAACTGGAAGGAACGGTCATCGGTTTCCGCGCCGGCGAGGATGACGAATACACCATGTATTTCGACTACCTGAACGGAGACGAGAAACTCTACCTCTGGGATACCGAGACAGGCGACTACACGGTTATCAAAACCGGCTACGCATATGCCTTCACTACTGCGGATAAAGAGAAACATGCACGCTTTATCATCACTCGCTCCAACGGACAGGATGTCTCAACAGACATCACCTCAACTGCTTCGCAAGGTGAGGGTGCTAAGGCGAAGAAACTGCTCATCGGAAACAAGATGTATATCATGGTGGACGGCAGACTGTTTGACGCAACAGGAAAAGTAGTTAAATAATGTGTGATGTGTAATGTGTAGAGAAAGGAAAACGATTATGAAAGCTATGAATAATAAGTTGCGGAATACAGTTGCTATAGTGATGATGCTTCTCCTGCCGGTGCTTTTTGGCACCGCGCAGGCGGGAGCTGTGACGTATGGTAATGTGCAAAAGGACCAAGCACAAAGTACCATGTACCCGGTACAAGGAACGATGCCGCAGGTGGGATTCCAGTCCACCAGTGCTTATTCGGAACAATGGAGCGAACAGGCAACCCCTCTGCTGAACGGGGACGGATCTGTTAACCATGAGGCTTATATGTCCGGCAGTATAGGACCACGCAAAAATACGACCAGCAACCCCGGTACACCTGGCGATGATGATGAAAAAGAGGAAGAACAGCAGCCTCTCGGCGACGCGTTGCTGCCGCTGATGCTCCTCGCGTGCGCGTACTTGAGCATGCGCGTGTTCCTTAAAAAACGCGCGTTAAATGGTTAATGGACGGCAATAAAGTACTATGGCAACATATGATTTGATTAAACTGTTCGATAACGCCAAGATTCGTGTCGTTTGGGATGATGTGGCAGAGAAATGGTATTTCTCTGTAGTGGATGTGGTACAAGTATTAACTGATAGCGCAGACGTTAAGCAGTATATTAAGCGGCTACGCTCGCGTGATTCGGAGTTAGATTCCGTGTGGGGTACAATTTGTACCCCCCACCAATTTGTTTCAACGGATGGTAAGTTACATGCAACTAACTGTTCTGATTTAGAGGGTATTCTGCGTATCATACAATCGATACCGTCCAAGAAAGCCGAGCCTATCAAACGATGGTTGGCGCAAGTAGGTAGTGAGCGATTCTATCAGTTGCAAGACCCGGAACGGAGCATTGAGCAGGCCGTTAAAGACTATTATCAGAGCGATAAGGCGATTGACCATATTCAACCCCAAGACGAGTTACCATTTAATACGAACGAAGAAAAAGAGGATAAAAAATGAAAAAGAATATTGTACTAATAGCAATCATAACGCTTGTTGCCTGTACTCCGCAAAAAGCGAAGGCCGTTACATTCGACCCGACTGTAAGATACTCACAGGAGGTCATCAACGCCCGTATGACCAGTTGGAAGAACAAAGACAGCCGTGTCGGCTTCCCCAATGCCAACAGCACCAATGGAAGCACTACTCCCGGCACTGCCGCCTCATGGGACTATGTGCCCGGCGTGGTAGCCAAAGGCATACTGGATGTATGGGAATATTATCAAGATGAAGAGTGGGCAGACGCATGGTATCAGGGATTGAGTTCGTGGGCATTGAGCAAAACGGCAACGAATACTGGCGGTAGTCTGGATGACTTAAACTGCACGAAAGTGTATTTTGGCATCTACGATGGTTGCAAACCCAGCGGCAAGTTCGAGAATAGTACCAATGCCACATACTGCATGACTCAGATGGGACGGGGTGCTGATGGTTTGGAAGCGCACAAAGCCAGTTATAGCATTTCCGGCACCAGTAGTAGTGCGGATGGCGGATGGTACCATAAATCGAATTACGGCAACCAGATGTGGTGTGACGGCGCGTATATGGGACCTGCTCTTTTAGCACAGTTACTGGCATATGGTGTATCCACCACACTCACTTGGGCAGATGTTATGACCCAGTTTACCAGTTCATGGGGCGGCTTATGGGACGAGGATGCTGACTTATTATGGCATTGTTTCTCTACAGATAAATCCACAGGCGGCGCCAGCGGATGGGTGTATGCACCTGACCAACCAAAGATAGGCGGTGGCTACCACTCCGCAGAATATTGGGGTCGCGCAGACGGGTGGTATATCATGGCATTAGTCGATGTATTGGAAGCCATGGAAAAAGCCGGTAAGAAAGGTGATTCGGACTTTCTGGTTATTCAAGGATACCTCAAGAAATTAGCCGCAGGACTTGTAGCGCGGCAGGATGCCACTACCGGTTGCTGGTATCAGTTGTTGCAATATGGCAGCGAAAAATGTGCTACGCAAGGTACAGATGCTACAGGATCAAGCACTTATAAGAATGTTTCTTCCGGCGGAACCCAATGCAACTATCTGGAGTCATCCGGCTCGTGTCTGATAACAGGCGCACTTCTAAAAGGTTTGCGCCTCGGCTATTTGTCTGCAACAGAAAGCGGACAAAATATTCAAGCAGCAGCTAAAAAAGGCTATGAAGGAATTATTAATCAGTTCCTCTCCGGCTCAGCAGGAAGTTATCAGTTGACTTCATCCTGCCAATCTGCGGGTTTAGGAAGCGACCGTAACGGTAGTGCAGCATATTATTTGATAGGCAAGGATGTGCCCATTCAGAATGACTCCGAAGGCAAAGTGCTTGGCGCATTCCTGATGGCAGCCGTGGAATACGAGCGGGCATATCCGCCTGCTGCGGCAGTGGAGCCGGAACCCGCCGGAGGTGAGTGCAGATGCCTCCGCGTGAACATTAACGAATAAGAGAAGTACCCAAATAGCGGATTACAGATAAATTTTTATTTTTTTTATAAAAAAATCGCATACAAATTTGCGTATGTCATTTTTTTATAGTAATTTTGCAGCGACTATGTCTATTAGGCTCGCTGCAATTGTGCGTGTGGGTCTGTTGTTAGTGACATAAAAACGATGAATTTAGGCAACAATTATTGTTCACAAAGGACACAAAAGACACTATTTTTTATTAGTCAAAAATTATCCAAAATGATCCAAAAAATATCGTTCACGGATTACACAAAGGAAACAAAAATTTATAAAACGGCGAATTGGACGAATTGGACGAATTATTTATTAGTCAAAAATTATCCAGAATGATAAACAATGAAAAAACATATAGAAAAAATATGAAAAAACTTATTTTAGTTGTAACCTTTTTCAGCATAGCAACGATTGTTGCCTATGCGCAAACGTACCATATGCCCTCATCGAAAACCGATGGTGGAGCAATACAGAGCCAGCAGATTATGCCGACGAACTATAACGGCACGGTTTACGAGCCGTTCAGTTCGGTCACTCCTTCCGAGCAGAGTGCCGTAGGAGGCTCATATTCGCCGTCCGACACACCGGGTGGTCCGAGACGAAGTAAGATTACCGGTCCTGATACCCCTCCGGCTGACGAGTTTCCTGTTGGAGAACCGTGGATAATGGCGGCGTTTGCATTGCTGTTTGCAGGCACAGTTGCCCTCCGCCGCAGAAAAACACAGGCATAAATCTTTGAGGTTCCCAAATGGCACCTCAAGTTGGGGAGGAGAACGCAACGAATAGCAGATTAACATTTAACAGATTGAACCACAGGGCGAATGAGCCAAGAGATACAGACATACAATCCCACAAGCGACTCGGTAGTAATATACCGCAGCGCGGATAATGCGGTGCAGTTGGACGTGCAGCTTTCAGAGGAGACCGTATGGCTGACTCAGCGGCAAATGGCTGCGTTGTTCAATACGACACCTCAAAATATAACAGTTCACATTCGCAATATTTACAAGGAAGGAGAATTGCTCAAGGCAGCAACTTGTAAGGATTTTTTACAAGTTCAAATAGAAGGCGGTAGAGAGATACGCCGCGTGGCTCAATTTTATAACCTTGATGTTATTATCTCAGTCGGCTATCGGGTAAAAAGCCAACGGGGTGTTCAATTTCGCCAATGGGCAACAAAGGTACTCAATAACTACCTGCGCCATGGTTACGCCATCAACAATCGGTTTGAGAGATTGGAACAACGAATGGCAAAGGCCGAAGAACAGATAGAGTCTTTTGTGCACTCAGCATTACCGCCAAGAGAAGGAATCTTTGTTGATGGTCAGATATACGATGCGTTCGAACTGATAGAGAGACTGATTAAATCGGCGAAGAAATCTATTATATTGATTGACAACTATGTGGACGAGTCGGTTTTGACGATGCTGAGCGAGAAAGAGAAGAACGTAAAAGTGAATATTTATACCAAAGAAATAACGAAAGCATTGCATTTGGCAGAAAAGAATTTTAACGTACAATATGGCGGTTTAGCAATGCAAACTACGCAAATCTTTCACGACCGCTTTTTGATAATTGATGATAAGACGATATATTTAATTGGAGCATCGCTGAAAGATGCAGGAAAACGCCTTTTCGCATTCACACAAATGGATGCCACACAAATAGAGACAATTAAGTCTAAACTATAATTAATACGAAATAACACATTAACATAATACGTAAAATCAATAAAATCATGAAACATATTTTTTCAAATTCAAATGAATCAGCGGTTGCACGAAACAGCTACCGTGGCGCTACCCTTGCGCTACCCTTGCGCAAAGTATTTTTCACCCTCTCCCTCCTCATCACCCTCGGAGTGGGACAGATGTGGGCGTTAGATATCTATTTGGATATTAGTGCTGCTAATTGGCCTGCAGATGGAGCAACTATTAAATTATATCCAGGTACTGGTAGTGATGTAACAGGAACTTCTGTTGCAACAAACCTATATAAGTTTACTGTCACATCCGCTACTGGAACTATGTGGTTTAAGCGAATGAGCGGTAGTTCTACATGGAATCAAGGTTCAGTAACCTATAATTCCTCTTACAACTTGTATAAACTCACCGGTTGGGATGCAGCTGCTTGTTCAAATGCCAATGTAAGCACTGCCACAAAGACCCACTATATCTACTTTGACAACTCAACCACTAAATGGTCTAATTCATACAAGTATTTTGTTATTGGTCATGATTATCCAAGCAATTATTCCAAAATTTATAGCATGTCTGCCTTGAGCCATACTAAATTATGGTATGTAGCTCAGTCATCAGACTCCTGGACGGATCTTACGTATTACGCTATATGCAGTCCCACATCATCATGGAGCGGAACGTCTTGGGGAAGTAGTAACATTAGCAATGCCAACAAATATGCTGCACCCTATAAGGACAAGTACGACATGAACAATGGTAGTTCTTATCTCTTCACTCCGGCAAGTTCAAGTAATAATTGTGCTTTGACAATTGACTATAAAGACGGCTACTCAGCACTCAACTATTCCCAGACAGTAAAGAAATATACTTGTACAGCAGAGGATGATGGCTCGTTAGCTTCTCAATATAAAAATGCCGACATTAATTCGGGTACAGTAACTATATCTGCTTATAAATTGACGGGTAACGGAACGGTATCCAATACCTCCAATAGTGCAACACTTGACGAAGCTTCCGAAAAATCCGCGAGCAAGGATGCTGTTTATACCGGCGAAGTAACACTCACCGCCTCTCCCAATACAGGTTATACATTTGTAGGATGGTTCTCATCTACAAGTGCAAGCACGGCACTTTCTACAGAAACCACATATACATATAATGCGCCAAAAAGCACAAAGACCGTTTATGCTCGTTTTAAAGAAGATCGCTACACCGTAAAAGTTCAGACTTACACCAACGGCTCTGCAACTCCTACATCTAACCAGTACGGTGGTATAGCAACAGGCGTTGCTTTGACAGCAACACAAAATACAGGCTATGAGTTTACGGGTTGGACTATCAATTCCGGTTCTGGTTCCTTTGGCAGTGCATCAACTGCATCTACAAGTTTTTACCCGACCTCTAATTCTCAATTGAAAGCAAACTTTGCTGCAAAGACCATTACCGTAACCCTTGATGGTAACGAAGGTACGGGCGGTACAGCCACAGTGAAATATAACGCAAGTTCTCTTACCAGCATTACTCACGCTACGAGAGCAGGTTATTCGCTGAACGGTTATTATACTGCATCAAGCGGAGGTAGCAAAGTTATCAATGCGGACGGCTCGCTTAACAACGTGGCCAGCTGGGTAAGCGGTGGATATTGGTGTAAGGCAACAGACGGCACACTATATGCCCAATGGACAGTAGATTTGACTTATTACGACGTAACTTTCGGTGTAGGTACAAGTTATACCTCTTTGGGTTCCATCAGTGCGACAAACAACACTGAAAGTGTGTCTATCACATCAGGAGATGACGTTGTGAAAGGAACAAGTATTACATTTACTGCCTCTCCGAGCACGGGCTATGAGGTAGCCGGATTCTATAGCGATGTTTCATGTGAAACGCTACTACAAAGTGGAAACACGACAACTTACACGATTGCTTCTCTCAATAGTGATGTAACCGTATATGTGAAATTTGTTGAGAAGACTTGGTCGGTGGCATTTGCAGCGGAAACGGGTGGATCGGTAACAACTCCGGCTGCTACACCACAGACGGTTGGACAAGTTACAGGTATTTCTATTGCTGCTACTCCTGCTACGGGTTATACGTTTAATTCTTGGAGTTCATCGAGCGGAGGTTCGTTTACATCGGGAACTTCGACGAATAGCAATACTTTCAAACCAACTGCCAATACAACAGTAACAGCTTCGTTTAACGAGACAAAATCTACTATCACCGTTACAACCGCTACTTCATCGCAAGGCACGCTTAAGTTCGGTAGTACCGATAAATCTTGGGGAACAACTGCTTCTCTGGGTGTGGCTACTACACAAAATATTACGGCTACAGCGGCTGCCGGATTTACCTTTGTTCGCTGGGATTTGTCTGGCGCAGCGGCTTCTGCATCAACGCTGACAAATGCCACAATTACATTGAAGGCAGATGGTTCAGGAAGTACCGGTACTGCTACTGCTGTCTTTGCAGAGGATTTGAGCAGCCCATGGGTACTGAAAGGCGGAACAAACATTACCGGAGACAATTGGGCAACCGAACATGCGATGACCAAGAAAACAGGTCATTCGACAGAAAATGTGGCTTATTACACAGCAAATATCAGTTCCACCAACAGCGGTATCAGCAGTTCGGCAGATGCTTGGAGTTTCAAACTTATCAAAAACTCAGCGTGGTATGGTCTTACAGCTGATGGTTCATATTGGTGGAAGCGGAGTACTTCGGCCAACCAAAGTTTAACTACATCCGGTGCAAACATTCAGATTTGTGCCGATGTTGCCGGAACATACGAGATTAAAGTGGATTATTCAACAGCGACACCAAAAATCACTGTTACCTTCCCGACAAAATATACTGTTACCTACTCTGTTTCACCTTCCGGTGCAGCCAATGCAATCACTACAAGTCCGAGCTTAGCAAGCGGTGGTTCTGTAGTGGCAGGAACAAGTATGACCTTTACCCACGAGGATGCAAAGACCGGATATAGTTGGTATCGTTGGGAGAATGGAAGCGGTTCAAGTCTGGGAACAGGAAGTACATATACCACAACTATCAACGCCAACACTACAGTTGTTGCGAAATATACCGAGAATACGTATAATGTAACAGCAACTGCGTCTGCCGGCGGTAGTGCCACTCCGGCGAGTGCAACTTCTATGGGACAAGTAACCGGCGGCGATATTACGGCAAGTCCGAACACCGGATATAACTTTACGAATTGGACTATTACTTCCGGAAGCGGTTACTTTGGTGCTTCAGGAACGAGCACCACTTCTACGACGGCTAATACAAAATTCCGTCCGACCGCCGCAGCAACGATTCAAGCAAACTTTACTCCGAAGCAAACAACGATTACTTTGAACAACCAAGATGCAACTACTTCCGGCACGACAGAAGTGACGGCTACTTACGATGCAGCGATGCCGGCAATTACTTTGCCGGAAAAGACAGGTTATACGTTCGGTGGATATTGGGGAGATCCCGGTGGAAGTGGTCCACAATATTACAATGCTGATGGTTCCAGCACTCAAAACTGGAACAATGTGAATCCGACCTACACCCTCTACGCCAAATGGACGGCGAAGAGTTATACCGTGACGTTGGACTATGACGAGACCAATCACGGCGACATCACCAGCACGCCTCCGACTAATAGTGTAACAACTACTTACGACGCAGAAATGCCGGCAATAGCTATTTTGCCGAAAGCGACAGCGGGCTATGGCTTTATGGGATACTATTCCGCAGCAGGCGGTAGCGGCACACAGTACTATGATGGTACAGGAGCCAGCGTAACCAATTGGGATGTGGATGACAATGTTACCCTCTATGCGTACTATAAGAAAGCAGAGATTACGGTTGACTTAGCAGCGGCAGTAGTGGCTCCGTGGACGGAGGAAAGTCCGAGTACGGTAACCGCAACACCGACCTTGAGTCCGAGTCCGGAAGGCAATACGAAGATATGCTGGTTCCTGCTGCAAAACAACAATAACCCTGTTGAGCCGCAGCCGAGCTTTACTCCGGGTGAAGGCAATTCCGTATCTTTCCGTGCTCCGACAGTGAGCGGAAACTACAAGGTTGTTGCCACTTTGAGAACGGGCACCAGTTGCGACGGAGGAACCTTGTTAGACGCAGATACCGTCATCTTCACTGTGGCAGGCGAACACACCGTGACAATCTTGTACAAGTGCGGCGATGATGTCATCAAGGCATCCACAACCAGCCCCGGCAAACCGTTGGAGGGTACGAGTATTACTGCACCGAATATCATCGGTTACAGTTTCCACCACTGGGTATTGGGCGACGGTGTTACTCTGGCAAGCGGCACAGCAGGTAGCGCCGGTTCAGCAGGTACCGCCACCATTTCGTACACCGCCATTTACGACGGACAAATAACGGCTGTTTATACGAAGAAGAACATGATTTACTTCAACAATACGCTTGGTTGGAGTGATGTCTATGTATATTTCTATAATTCAAACGAGTACTGGAGCGATACTTATGGCTCCGGAGCAAAGAAAGACCAAGCATTTAACGGAGACCATAAGCCTTATTGGGAACAGGAGCATGGTCATATGACCCAGATTGAAGGCACTAATATATGGTACTTCGATTACACAGGAGCCGGTTACACGACCCGTACAAATGTCGTATTCACGGAAGCAAATCAACACAACAATGATTGGTTCTGGAAAACAAAGGTTGTACGTCGCGGAGATCACAAATCTGCCCTTCCGATGTTTGTCCCGCTTACCAATAAATCATACACGAAAAATCAATGCGACTACTACAACGAGGGTTACTGGATGAACTATCCGGAGAATACGGGTTATGTGCTGAAGATATACGACAGCAAAACGTACGGTACATCCGATGAAATACAATCCATACCATTTGAGTTCACCGCGGACAAGACCATGCCGATGAGTCTGACGGTTGAGTTGAACGCCAACAGAGAATACGGATTTGAGATTCACCGTGCCGATGGCAGCAGTTATGGTAACAACACAAAAGTGATGAAGATCAATGACAGCGGTGATAATGGATCTCCATGGGCAGCCACATCCGGCCAACGTACAGGCTTGAAGACGTCGGTAGCAGGAGAGTATATCTTTACCTTGAGTTTCGGCAATAACGGCGGTTACAACTACCTTGTAGGTGTACACTACCCTGTTGCAGTCAATGACTACCGCATTGTTTATAATGACCGCGTTAAATGGTCACACAATGCGGTACACGATGCTTCGTGGCATCACCCGTCCCGCGCGATACATAAGGAGGACGGTGCGAAAGATACCGTATCGTTCTACGTGAGCAAGGCAGCCGGCGCAAGCGCCAGCATGAAATTCCAGTATGCAAGCAGCATCACCGGTGAAGGAGTGGTAACCTGGTCGGACGTAGCGAGCGGAAACATAGACTTGAGCAGCATCACCAAATCGGGTGTATATAACTTCATTCTAACTCAGTCTGCAGGCTCCATCAGCGTGGAGAAGATAGAGCCTTACACGGGTGCCTACTACATCCGCACGGATTGCGCCGGTTCCACCAAATGGGACAACTATCGTGCGGCAGACCACCAGATGACCTACTCCGAGTTCTCCAAGAGTCGTGAGACCAATAAATTCGGAGACCTGTTCAGCCACTACTACACCAAGTGGTGTCCGCGCGGCACGAACATCAAGTTCTGTATTGCCAACGACTATAGTTCGTGCGTATCGGATACGCTGATACAAGATGACGCCTTCGACGGAAGCATCAGCGACTTTGAAAATGTGGATGAATACGGCACCCTCAAAAATCACGGAGAAGGCGATGCGACAGCAGACCCGTATAGTGCGAATATCCGCTTTATGTACGATGAAGCGAACAACCGCGTCAAACGTGCATATGTTGCTGCCGCAACCAATGTGACCAAGCGTTTCCTGGTACTGCAAGGCGATGACAAACTGAAAGACAAAAACGGCAATGCTATTCCTGTAACTACCAATCTGGAAGAAAATGCCGTGCTATTCCAAGACGACCAGAACTGGATATACGAAACGACTGTCAAAGCCATTCCGGGTGCCCGAATCCGCATATACGCCAATTATCTTGTTGGTTTGACAGAACAAGCCACACAGTTCTTCTGCGGAGCATCCGGAGACTGGGACGAGGCACACACCGTAGAATTACTCGGTGGTTCGGGTAGCACCCCGATGCTTGTCCGTGTTATTTATGACTTCAAGACAAACCGTCTTGTATGCGCATGGATGCCAGACGGCACAGATATCGACGGAGAGCATGCCATCAATGCCGATATCATGGTAGTCCGCGAGCATCAGGATGCCGCCCAGACCATTACGTTCGCCAATGACGAGAGCAAGTTGTCGAAAGTGAAGACGGTTTATGGCGCAATGAAGTTCAACCGCTGGATACTGAACAACCGCCAGCATCCGGAAGATGTTAATCCGGATCACTGCCGTGCTGCAAATATCGAGTCCGACTTGAGCACCTACCATCGGGTACTGCCACCGGCAGAGCAGAAGTCCATTTATGAGCGTTCGCTGTACTTCATTTCGTTCCCGTTCCGCGTCAAACTGAGCGAAGTGTTCGGTTTTGGCAAATACTGGGACGAATGGTATATAGAGTACTATGACGGAGAGACCCGAGCCAAGAACGGCTATTGGAAGGATTCTCCTCCTAACTGGAAATATGTGACGACAGACATGCTCAATAGTTTCTATCTGGAGCCTAATGTAGGTTATATTCTCGGTCTGGATTTGGATTACATGCAGGCGGAGAACACCACTTTCTGGGCCAACGGCATCAGCAATGTGGAGTTGTACTTCCCGTCTCAGGAGAGTATAGAGACCATCGGAAGAACGGCAGTAACGATGCCGGCATTGGGCGATGAGTACCTCTGTACTATCAAACGCAACACAGCAGAAGGCGACCGCCGTGTGAAAGACAGTTACTGGCGTTGCATCGGCGTACCGGGTTACTCGAGTTACAACAACACGCTGACGGTTGACGGAAGCAATGAGTTCTCATGGCAAACCAATACCGTATGGCGTGATGACTTCAAAGACTATCCGTTCCTATACGAATGGAACATGACGGACAACACGCTGACGGCTCAGTCCACCAACCGCTACAACTTCAAAGCGATGCATGCCTACTTGGTACAGAACGGCAATGAGATACACTGGAGCGCTATCAGTGCTACTCCGGTATCACCGATTGTCGCCCGCAATCGTGCTGCCTCGCAGACGGAGTACCTATGGCGTTTGACCATGGAGTGCGACGGCAAAGAGGAAGACCAGGCGTTTATCCGTATGACGGACGAGGAAAATGTGACCGACGGTTTCGACTTCGGACAGGACTTGGTAAAAGAGTACAACAACCAACGCAGCGACCTTTACACCTATATCGGTTACGAGCGTGCGGCAGCTAACAGCATGCCTCTCCATACGGAGGAGACAACGTCTATACCGGTAGGCGTCAGCATTGAGAAAGGCGGGGAATATACGTTTGCGATGCCGGACGGCACGAGCGGCGTGGGTATCACGCTTATAGACAGCGAGACCGGCGCACAGACCAACCTCAGCGCAGGCTTCACGTACACCGTGAACTTCGAGAAAGGCGACTATAACAACCGTCTTTATCTGGAGATTTCACCGGTAAGCCAGATATCCACGGGTGTGGACGAAGTAGCAAGTGACCATGTACAAGGCACTAAGGCACGGAAAGTGGTTATAGACGGACTGCTGTACATTGTGAAAGACGGCCAGATGTATGACGCAACAGGAAAACACTGCAAATAAACGGTACTGTGACGTCCGTAATGGTCGCGTAATGGTCGCGGTATTGACAGGTAGTTTACAGGAATCATGCTTTTAAATATACTGAAATCGAAGATTCACCGTGTGACGGTGACGGAAGCCAATTTAGAGTACATCGGTTCCATCACGATAGACGAAGCTCTGATGGAAGCGGCAAATATCTTTGCCGGCGAACGCGTACAAGTGGTAGATAACACCAATGGAGCGCGTTTGGAGACGTATGTCATCCCCGGCAAACGCGGCTCGGGATGCATCTGCATCAACGGTGCGGCAGCGCATCTGGTGAAGGTAGGCGATACGGTTATCATCATGGCTTACGCTCTGATGGAGCCGGAGGAGGCGAAAGCGTTCAAGCCCGCTATTGTTTTCCCGGAAAACAACAAAATATCGTGATCTCGTGATCTCGTAATTACGTTATTACGTTATTACGTTATTACGTTATTACGAAAAGTTATATGGCATTCTTTGAATTACATAGCGAGGGGAAGGGAGTAGGACCTCGGGCCGGTGTGATACACACCGACCACGGGGATATACTCACGCCGATTTTCATGCCTGTGGGGACAGTCGGGACCGTCAAAGGGGTGCAGCGCAAGGAGTTGGAGGAAGATATCAAAGCCCAGATCATCTTAGGCAATACCTACCATCTGTTTCTTCGTCCGGGTACCGAAATCCTGCACAAAGCCGGCGGTTTGCACCGTTTTGAAGGTTGGGAAAGACCTATTTTGACGGACAGCGGCGGTTTTCAGGTGTTCTCGTTGACGGACATCCGCAAGATGACAGAAGATGGTGTCCGTTTCAGCAGTCATATAGACGGTCGCAAACTGCTGTTCACCCCGGAGAGCGTGATGGACATAGAGCGGGAGATAGGCGCCGACATCATGATGGCTTTTGACGAGTGCTGTCCTGGAACGGCGGACAAGAAGTACGCCAAAGATTCGATGGATCGAACTCACCGATGGCTGGACCGTTGTATTGCGCGGTTTGACGGGACGGAGGATCTGTACGGCTACCGACAGCATTTATTCCCTATCGTACAGGGCTGCACCTATACGGATTTGCGTCAGGAGGCATGCCATAGGTTGCGTGATTTGGACCGTGACGGCTATGCGATAGGCGGTTTGGCAGTGGGCGAACCGACGGAGGTGATGTACGAGATGATAGAGGTTTGTAATGACATCCTGCCGGTAGAGAAACCACGTTACCTGATGGGTGTCGGTACTCCGTGGAATATTCTAGAAGCTATCGAGCGAGGCGTGGATATGTTCGACTGCGTGATGCCGACCCGCAACGGCCGCAACGGAATGATTTTCACCTGGAACGGCGTGATGAATCTGCGTAACAAGAAATGGGAGGACGACTTCACGGAACTCGACCCGTGCGGCACCAGTTATGTGGACCACGCCTACACGCGAGCATACGCGAGACATCTGATACACGCGCAAGAGATGTTGGGACTGGAAATACTGTCGATTCATAATCTGGCGTTCTACCTCGATTTGGTGACGCAAGCAAGAGCACATATCCTCGCAGGAGATTACAGCACATGGAAAGCGAGCGTAATGACGGGTATAATGACGAGGCTATAGATTGAAGATTCTTCGTGATTACGTGATTTTGTGATTTCGTGATTACGAGCGAACTGATGAAACGTCTGGACTGGTACATAATAAAAAAGTTTTTGGGCACGTTTTTCTTTAGTATCGTGCTCATTTTGTCTATCGCTATCGTGTTTGACCTGACGGAGAAGATGGACGACTTTTTTGAGAACCAAGTTCCTCTCAAGGAAATCGTCCTTGAGTACTACCTGCCGTTCATTCCGTATTATATGAACATGTTCAGTTCGCTGTTCATCTTCCTCTCAGTTATCTATTTCACGAGCAAGATAGCAGGGAACTCGGAGATTATTGCAATGCAGGCGGCAGGCATGAGTTACCACCGTCTGATGGTTCCCTACGCGCTATCCGCCACCCTACTCTTCGTGCTGAGCATGTGGTTGGGCGGTTGGGTGATACCAAAGAGCAGCAAGCATATGTTGGCCTTTACGGACAAGTACGTAGAGCATTTCACGAGTGAGAACGCGCGTAACATCCAGTTGGAGACCGAACCGGGAACGATATTGCATATTGAGTCATTCCAGCGTCGCGCGGGTATAGGCTACCGCTGTTCGATAGAGAAATTCGAGGGCAAGACATTAGTGATGCGTCTAACAGCAGACCGTATCTACTATGATTCTTTAGAGTGCTGGCATTTGGACCATTATACCCTCCGGACGTTCACCGGCATGCAGGAGACGCTGGAACGTGGTGCCCGAAAAGACATCACGCTGCCTATCATACCGGATGAGTTATTCATCACGGCGCAGCAGGCTCAACAGATGACGACTTCTGAATTACGGCACTATATGTCGCGTCAGCGTGCACGCGGAAGCGGGAATGTGAAAGCGTTCGAAGTGGAATATCACAAACGCTGGGCTATGCCGTTAGGCGCATTCATCATGACCCTGTTAGGAGTTACGATGTCGAGCCGCAGGGTTCGCGGAGGCATGGGAAAGAACTTGGGTATCGGTATTGTGCTGACTGCACTGTATATCTTGTTCTCTACCGTCAGCACGACTTTCTCGGTGAACAATGTGATGAGTCCTTTCTTGGCAGCGTGGCTTCCGAATATCGTATTTCTGATAGTGTCCGTGCCGCTGTATGTACGGGCGAGCAAATGAATCGAGATTTCGAGAATTCGAGATTTCGAGATTACGAAAGGGGAGGAATACAAAGAGGGTGTGTCAAAAATCGATAGCGGATTTTTTATAAGTCAAAAATTACCCAAAATTATCCCAAAAATCTTTATATTCGTCAACAATTAAAGACAATTATCAACAATTATTAATTACAAAGAGGGTGTGTCAATCGTTTTGACACACCCTCTTTTTTCGGCTACTAACGCAACTCGATGCGACGAGTGAGTGTTTCGCCATTCACCTTGGCGTAGAGGCGGTAAGTACCTCGCTCGAGTTCAAACTCCACAAAACTTCCTTGTTGTTTCTGCAGCAGTTTACCCTGCATCGAATAGATTCTTGCTTCCTCCATCTGCGTGGAAGTGACCACCAGAGTATTCTCGCGGAAGCGAACAGTAAAATTATCATTGCTTTTTGCAGCCTCCGCTACGATTACTCCTGTTAAAAGTGCAACCATTGTTGCAATCGTCAAAAAGACACGTCTCATAATTGTCCTTTCTTTTAAACAGATTAATACCGTTTTCCGTTCGCACCAATGCGTGGGCATCCCGCCAATCGGCGTACCTTGAGAGCAAGTGCCTTCGAAAAACGGTGCAAAGGTACTGCCTTTTTATGAGACGTGCAAATATTTGGCGCAAAAAGCGATAAAATTCTACAATTTGGATAGTGCAGTTTACAAAACATCAGCAACCGTTGCCGATTGCTGACATTTTGCTATTTACAGTTTGCAATCCGCCATACATAGCGGATGGTGCTTTTAGCGGATTTATTTCACGGGTGTACCGAGTACGTTGTATGCTTTTCCATCACGGATGATGAGTAACTGACCGTCGTGGAGCACTTTCTTGCCGTTCTGACCGGTCGCAACGATTTCCTCAATGCCTTCGAACTGATCAAAATAACTCGGATCTTCGTCATACAAGGTGATGGGATTGGACGGATTGCCGTGTGCATAGTTGGTGAAGTCACCCGAACTGCACTTCAATTCCATAAATCTGCCTATATAGGTCTTGCCATCCGTACCTACGAGACGGAAAGAGCCTGTGTAGTATGCCTGCGTAACGCTATAGCCACTTGAAATTTCCTCTTCATCAAAACCGTCGAACTGGAGACGTACCTCTGACTCTGTACCTTCAAGCGAACCATCAGTAAGGTAAATCAAATCACTCTCACTATCCAGGTTTTCACGGGTAAGGTTATATACGCCGGAGAGGGCGAGAGGACTGTGGGTATAAACCAAGAACCAAGCGAAGTTAAAGCCGGGATTATCGAGGCCGAAATGCAGGATCCACCCGTTCTTGCCTTCCTGATACCACTCGGTATTGGGCTCGATATAGTACGCATTGAATCCAATGACGTCCAGTTCAACCGCATCCTCCGGAATCTCAGCAGATTTGGAAACGAAGTCATTACCCGGTACGGGGTTCGAAGCCTCGTAATAATTGCCGTTAGCGCCTTGGTTGAACGCCTGAACGGTCCATGACCAGGTACCATCTTTTGGCATCGTGGTAAGCTTGGAAGTACCATCAACGGTAAGGTTCGAATAGAACTCGCCGTCGCAGTAGAGCGCTATCACATAGCGGTCCGCTTGTACGGTAGCCTCCCAAGTGAAGGTCACGTTATCTCCGCCAGCAACCTCAGCGTGCGGGTTAGCGGGCTCGTAATTATTCACACCTACGGTGAAGTTGGTCTCCACCTCCGGGCCGAGCGGGTTGTTATATCTATCCACTACCTGTACGATAGCAGTGTAGGATTTACCTTCTGCCACATCGACCGTCAGCGGGCTTTCCGGACGATCTTTGGTATCGAAGTTGTCGTAAGCAACAGTCTCACCCGACCAAACGCGTACATAGAGACGCTCACCCTGACCGAACTCAGGAGCAACCCATGTGAGGGTAACTGTTTTCTTATCCTCAGCCACTTCCGCTTTGAGGTTCGTTACTTTCTTCTCTATCAGCGTGAAGGGGATATTCGCCAACTCTTTGCCGATTTCATACGTGCTTGTATTCATCTCGTTCACCACTACATGGTAGGTTCCCGGCTTGAGTCCGAGTTGTGAACCTACGTTCATTACGCTTGCTTCCCACGCAGGACCTTTCTGCATGACCTCGGCATTAAGGATCCATTTGGTGGAGCAATAATAGTGGTTGTCACTGTCGTCTCCATCCGAGAAACCACTGAACTCACCGTTATTCATATCTTCATATGCAAAACGTTCGCACTCACTGGTAGTAACCGGTATACGGGCAATCAGAGTGCCGGCCTCGTCAAACAAACCGATAGCAAAGGCCTCTGCTGAGTACGAATACCATGCGAACTGTGCCTGGCAGTAGGAGAGACCCAATATATTAGCGTCCGGCAGTTGCTCTTGTGAGGGATCTACGTCACCGGACTTACCGATTCCGGCGAGTATAAAGTTATCCAAGGACACGCGGCCTAAATTACTGGTACCTCCGGCGAAGCGGAAGGCGATGTATTCTATTCCGGCGGGCAGCTCATTCAAGGGGAATACCACATGTTGGCTGGTAATCGTCTGGGCAAACGTCTTCAAGGAGACGAAAGTAGCAGCGTCAGCGGGGTTGGTCATATAGCCGATTTCCAGCGAAGCGTAGTCCTCGCTGACCACGGAGGTATAGTAGTCAAACGCCAGTTCGCAGGTGTCCAGTTTGGCATTGAAGAGAGGCATTGCAAATACCTGAGCGGAAGTAGCGCCACCGCCACGTGCCTGGAGATATTGCTCACCGGTAGGTATCTGATTACCGTTACCGTCATCTTGTTTCTCTGCTACGATCGTTACAGCAGGAGCAGCGGAGGAGATAGTCCAGCATTCAGGGGCTACGTCACCGACTGTTCCGCTGCCGGAGGCGTCGCGGGTGAAGGTCTCTATCCACGGCACGTTCAGACGGGCACATGCGGTCTTGAAAGTAACTTTTACGGTCTCGCTTACTGCTGTTTCGGAGCAATAGGAGCGTACATAGAGATAATATTTCTGCTCGTCATAGAGACCGGATACGGTTACAGACTTCTGGTCGGTCAGTTTGGCGGCAGTCCAGTCGGGCAGGTCGCCTTCGAATTCAAGACAGTACTGGTACTGCGATGCTTCGCCTTGCCACGAAACAGTAGCAGTAGCATCCGTCACCTTCTCTACGGTAACAGCGGTAGGCGCTTTGCAAGTCTCGCTGACGGGATCAGTACTGCCGCCTGCTATCACGAAGGTGACTTTCGGCTGTTTGGCATCACGGGAAGAACCACTGGTGGCATACTTAATCAGGTAATCTGTATTCGCTGCGGAATAGAACGAAGATGCAGAATAGGAGCCGCCTCTGGAAATTACAACCTGAATAAGGAGGTTACCGCCCTCGTAGGTGTACGGGGTAGTGAAATTGATGGTCAACTCTCCATCCGCCACAGACAGAGGTCCTTCATACACTTCGGTAAGCGTACTTCCATCCGAGGCAGTGGCATAAGCTCCTGATGCATTCTGGAAGAAGGAGAAATCCGTCTTGGCGAGAGATACTGTGAACTCAGCCTTATCCCAAGATTGGTTTTGATTGGCGGAGTAGAAGGTCAGCGCCTTGATCTCACTGCCTACTGCGATGCCTTTGAGTTGGTCTGCCAGGTAGATAGCCTGCACCGTTTGTCCCTCGCTGTCGGCATTATCGCCAAAAACAGGGAAATGGGCTTGTTTTGCAGTAGCACCGGGGTTGACCGTGACTGCCTGATCGGCATAACTGTACGTGCAGAACAAAACTGCCGCGATAATAAAAGAAAAGATTTTTTTCATTGTAACAATTGTTTTTGTTTTATGATAGTGTTTCTGGATTTTCTTGTTTCTCCGGACTTTCCGGTTTATTTCACTACGGAGCCTTGCGCGTTATATTTCATCCCGTTGTGCTCAATCAGCAGTACGCCGTCCCGCATAACCTTTGTACTTGGTACTTTGACATTTTGTACCTTTTCTATGTCTGTTGCCCCACTCTCGGTGTAGGTGAAAGTTGTTTTGGGCAGGAAGGCATCGCCTCCGGTCGGCTGGCTTGGCATATTTTGCATATAGTACGCACGCACGCTTTGTATGGCTTCGGTCTCCATGCCGGCGAACACGGCATCTTTGGCATTTGCACCTTTTGTTTCTGTCCGGATGTCCACTAACAGGTTGCCTTCCGTATAAGCGAACGGAGTGCTGAGAGTCAGTGTCACCGTCTCTTGGCTTCCGTCAATAACACCTTGATACACAGCCGTCAACGCTGCCTCGTTGTAAGAATAGGAAGTGCCGTACGCGCCACCGTCAAAATGGTCGTCTTCCACTACTGCCAGACCTACGTTATAGATGCCATCAATGGTCTTGGCTGCCACCGTGCTCACATAGAATGTCAGCGCAGTGATAGTGCTTCCTTTCATCCCCTCCAGCATAGCAGCCGGATAGATGAGTTGATGGTGAACATAGCAATCGTTGTTGTAGCTCTCGATGGGACATTTCTCGTTTGTTTCCGAGCCGTCCGCAACTAACAACTCCTCTGCTTGCACTTGTTGTACTGTCCAACTGAAAGTGGCGAGTGCTACCACCATAAGAGTAACGAATTTTCTCATACTTTTAAATAAATTTAGTATTATATTATGAATTATACATTTTGTTCAGTTTGACACCAAAAAACGTGCAAAGTTACAGAATTAAATCGAAATACGCAAATTTTTGCATAAAAATAAAACAAAAAAGTGCATTTTGCAACAAAATGCCACAATAATGCACCATTTCTTCCCAAATGCAACACTAAATCCGCCTTCTGCGCGTCCGTGATACAAGGGAATAAACACAACATACCGTCCAATTTGAGAATTGGTTTCTGACAGAGGGAGAGCCGGATGGTATCCGGAAAAATAGACGAAGCCTTGGGGGAGCCAACAATTAAAAACAATGGAAGACAATTTTTTCTTTTCGTCCACAGACTACACGGATGAAACAGATTTTGTCCACAAAGGACACAAAATGATCCAAAAAATATTGGCAGCCGGATGGTATCCGGCACAAGGGACAAAAGGCTATGATGTCCGCTTACACCAAAAAAAATAAAATGAACATTTGAGGCAGAATAAAAGCAGGACAAAACCTCGTTAAAAGGTCGTTTAACTCTCGTTTCAGTCTCGTTGGTGATTTAGAACATTTTTCAGAGTTATAGAGGAGATGGATTATGTCTCTTATTCTTTTATTGTGGTGACGATGCTTTCTATATGTCCGTCTATCAAACAGGTGGTCACGGTATCTCCTTCGTGAAGGTCGTGGATGTTTCGAATGACCTTTCCCTGACGGGTCAAAAGGCTATAACCGCGTTGGTAGAAACGCTCGGGATTACATGCCGCCAAACGCTGCTCAAGCATTTCTATCCGATGTTCGCGGATCAACAACTGTCTTTCCCGTGTCCGTTGTAACCTTGCCAAAAGATCCTCTATGCGTGAGTATTGGGCATCGAAACGGTGGATAAGCCATTCGGCAACGGCGGTAGGTGTTTTGAGTGCCTCATGCGCTACCATATCCAAGACGGATATATCCCGTGTATGCCCTATGCCGCTAATGACAGGTAACTCAAACTGCGCACAAACAGCGCATAGCGTGTAGGAGTCAAAACAACTCAGGTCGGTGGTAGCTCCACCTCCGCGGATAATCACAACCGCGTCGAACAAAGGAGAGTGAGCACCGGTGGGTTCCGAAGACAGACTACTGATCTCCTCCAGGGCAGCGATAATGGATTTCTCGGCAGTCTCTCCCTGCATGACTGCGCCGAAGAGCTGCGTATGGAAAGCGTAACCGCTGTTGTCCAATTGGTGTTTGAAATCTTCGTATCCGGCGGCATTAGCCGAAGAGATAACGGCTATGTTTCGGATGAGCGTGGGTAGCGGCAAGAGTTGTTGGGCGTCGAGTAAGCCGTCTTTCTGTAACTGAGTGATGGTACGTTGGCGTTGCTGCGCCAAGTCGCCAAGGGTGTAGGAAGGGTCAATACCAATGATGGACAGACTGAGGCCATATACGGCATGGAACTGTACTTCCGTTTCCACCAAGACAGCCATGCCGGGTTGGAGCGTGTGGCCTGTTTCCGATTCGAAATAAGCCATG
This sequence comes from uncultured Bacteroidales bacterium, assembly GCA_900319995.1. Classification (GTDB taxonomy): domain Bacteria; phylum Bacteroidota; class Bacteroidia; order Bacteroidales; family Paludibacteraceae; genus Colicola. The sequence continues at coordinate 50,022 of ONQO01000013.1, read as the reverse complement.
AGCATTTCCTTGTTTCCCGCCCAACAGGTGGCACGCATCTTGGCTTGTAGCACCTTGTCATTCTGACTTCTGCTTTCCACCAGTTCCAGATACAGGTGTCCGCCTCGCTCGGTCAGGCTGCTAATCTCCGCCTTGACCCAATAAGAGGGAGCGAGGCACTCATTCAGTGCTTCGCCTATCTCGCTGCATAATTCAGAAAGCGTATAACTATGCATAAAATCACCAATGACAAAAGACAAATGAGCAATGTCTTAATGTCTCCATGGATCACAAAGGATACAATGTTCTTTGGCTTGCATGCTAAAGAGTACGGAGAACCGGACGCCCACCGTCAGGTTACGTACCTTGTAATTGCTTGCGACCGGTGTCATTAAGACATGGTTCATCCCAAAACTGTGAAAATCAGTCAGTCTGCTCGGCGGCAGATTACCGTTTTTGACGGCGTATTCTTCTTCCGGCGACAAGACCTCGTACATTGATTCAGCGCCTTTCGTACTCAAGCCCGGAAGGCTGATATCCAAATAAGCAGAGAAACGAATACGGCAATCCGTGTTGTCGCTTCGACTGATTCGATATTCGCGGATGGTTTGGAACGTATTGAACTCGTATCCTCCTTCTAAATGTCCCAGCACATCGAGTCGTCCACCTCCTATGCCCAAAGGCATATATTTGTTGTTCGTATGTTCCATGGGTACATCCGTACGGAACCCATGTCCGTCCACGTCCGTGACAACACCAATATAGTCCTCAAACAAGCCAGTCGATGTTCCTTTGGCTTTGACGGTCGTGCTACCCATAACGATATAATTGAGTTGCGCGCCCAGCATTATGAAACCAATACCCGCCGGTCCGACGATATAGTATCCTACGTTAAGGGGCAGCTGTGCATAGTATTGGCGAGCCATGTCTGTACGGTCACCGAACACATGCTTCATCATGAAACGCGAATGGGTGCCATCGGCATTCACCAAAGGGTCAATCAATAAATAGCCCATTCCGGTTGGGTCATCCGAACGAATACCATTATAGAAAATACGTTCCCCCGGAGAAATCAACGAATCGGTGAGCGAAGAGCTCACTTGCTGGAAACCAAAACCGAGTCCCGTTTGGAGGAATATATGCCCGAACTGGTACTCATAGAGGAACTTGGCACTCGCCGCGCCTCCTCCGGGCGTCAGTCCTACGCCCGGTATGCGATGAATATAGGTACTCCACCCTCCGTCCACCGAGAAACCCACAAGGTGGTGGGATCCATCGTACAATGAAGCATGAAGACCTAAAAAAGCATCCGTCTTATTATCCACGTCACGCGTGGAAAAACCCTTCACTTTGGAGAGTTTGTGTTCTACCCTATCCGACGCCGAATAACGCCGTTGCCCTAATCCGGGGAGCGCAATAAGGCTGAGGGTTAGAAGGAGGATATATCGCTGCAATCTGGACATACGTCGTTTACTAATACTTTAACTGCTCTATAGGACTCATCCGAGTCTTTGTTATCATTCCATATCTGGACAATATATAAACCCGCCACGGCAGGAATAGCCACCTGAGTGGACCGACCGCTGTAGTTGCCCTTGGAGATAAACTGTCCCTCACTGTTGCTGATACGGTAGTTACCCGAACTGCTGGAGTTGCGTCCAAGGATATGAATGGTCGTCTTACCGAGTGGAACACAAGTCGGCACGACAGACACATAGTCGCTGGTGGGTTCATGACTTGTGTCATCATTATGCAATTGGTTCAAATGCGATTCGGTTATCAAGATATCGCATGCCGGAGAAGAGTTGATAGTGTCCCCTTCTGCGGACAGTTGCGTCAGGACTACGTGGTAGGTTGCGCCCAGTTCCAATCCATCCGGTAGATAGAGATAGGGCTGTACTTCTCCCTCTATCTTCTGGTTGTTCTTGTACCATTGGAACTGATCCCAAGTGCGTGTAGAGTCCTTCCTAATGACGATGACGTCACCGTGGCGCGCTTCCATTATCCAACTGGGGTACTGCACCTTAACCTTGAACGCCACTCTCATCAGCGAATCGCCGCCGCATATGCCGTTCTTGAATCCAATCACGGCGTCATAGATACCCGGAGTAGGATAATCCTCACGCTTGTCTAAAGTAGGCAGAGGTATTTCCAAGTCATAGTACTCTCCGGCTGCTTGTGACTGACCCGTGTGCGGAATAGGTATATCTATCTGGTCTTCCAATCCCACGGAGTCTTGGGCTTTCTGGTCATAGTAGATACTGTAGCTGACCGGTGGAACAGGATTGGGGTTTTGTTTGGTTTTGAGATACCTGTACCGCAAGATATAGTATCCATCCTTGTGTGCGTCCCCGAAGCAAACGGGGTCTGCTTGTACCTCAAACTGGGTAGGAGGCAAGAAGGACAGATTCAATACGTACTCGGATTTACACTTGCTGCCCGGGTTGGAGATCGCCTTGCTATAGTCGGCAGGTGGTTGGTTATCGACAGTAAATATCTCGCCGAAGAAATCATACTCCTCTCCAATACATACCGTAGTATCTATAGGCACTCGCTTGCTCGGAGAAATAGTCAGTTGCAGCGTTACCGTCGAGTCGCAACCATTGCGGGTAGTCTTCAGATGCTGCGTTACCGGATCATACGTCTTCCCTTCAAGCCAGTTGCGCGAATCAATCAAATCAGGAGTATAGTCTATACCGCCCCACTCAAACGGCGCATCATCGTAGCACAATGTGGTATCAATGAACTGGTCATAAATCGGGTCAACGAGTATATGCAAATAATAGATAGAGTCACACCCACGAACTTCCTTGCCGTCGATAATCACTATATCCGGCCGTATAAGCGTATCACAGATGTCTTTCGCTTCGTTGATGGTATAGTATCGTGTCTCCTTGATAGTGCTTGTCCAATTGAACACGTGGTCGGTTTCGACGGGGTCTTCGCCCTTGCATATACGCAGTGTATCATGCTTGGGTATAAACGCCTCACGAACTTTGTAGCGGAGGGTATAGACAGAGTCGCATAGACAACCGTTCACGGTCTTCAAACTATCATAGATGATGAGTTCAGTGTTGAGTATATCCAGATTGATTTTGGTGGTGTTCTCTAACTTCTTTCCGTTCTGATCATAGAGATAGTTGGAGAACGTATGGTCATTACCGTTCTTGTCAATCCAGTGGAAGTTCTCCTCTCCCTCGCATATGACAGTATCTTGAATGAACGGATCCAGATAAATCTCGCTGTATTTGTATGCATCTACACCATAAACCGGATGGAAATTGACGGTCATTTTGAGTACGTCATAGCATTTCTTGGCTTCTTCGGTAGAGCTCTTCGGGAAGATGGTATCCGTTATTTCTCCGGATATATAGGCTTCCGGATCATATTTGATGTCATATCCGCCCCATTTGTACGTTGGGTCATTGAAGCAGTGATTATGGGTAACAGGTATATTCTTCTTTCCAAAGACAGTCAGTTTTAACCGGCATATGGAGTCAATACAGAGGTAATTACCCTCAGCGTCTTGCCTATTCTGGAATCGTTTAACACACAGAGTCTTAGGTACATAGACAACGCGGTTATCGTGTTCCGCTGCTACGGCGCTGACATCCACCATTTCGTCTATCTCACCGTTGGAAGAAACCCAATGGTATGTGTCGCTGGCGCATACCTCCGCTGAATCGATAACGATATCATAGGTCGGATAAATCGTAACTGTTTGTATAATAATCGAATCTACGCCGTCTTTGGTGAGCATTCTATCCTCGAACGTGAACGTACGTACGCCTTCTTCGTCGCTGAAATAGTCCACCTTCCGGATACGTCCGTCCGTAGTGGTATCCGAGAAATTGACTTCTCCGATGGTGTCGTGAGTTAAATCATAGTAGTATTGGAAGTATGACTCATCAATATATGCTTGTGTGTGAATGGAGCCATGAACGCTGGAGGTATCGCCACCGAAACTCCATTGTGTAGTACCATTATCGCCCATATGCATATCGGGCAAGGTGGTCACTTTCGTTTTGATAAAGGTCAGATTGAGGTACGTGATACTGTCACACTGCTGTGCGTTCTTCTCACGGCTCTTATCTGCCTGGAACTCATAGATAACCTCTTTCCCTAATTCCGGATCCGTTCCTTCCACCACTTTCACGTTCGCCATGCTGACATGCGCATCGGCGGCAAGTTGCTCCAAGGTAGCACCCGGGTGAGCCTCCAGATAGCGGTCTCCCACGAAGAGTATCTTGGGGTTATCAAAGAAAGTGAGCGTGTCATGCGAACGTAGAGTCCTTTCGTACGTCGATTGCTCCGTATTGAGCGTTTCATTATATACAGGGTGAACGATCATCGTCACCACCTCACCGCTATCGCACCTTACTTCGGTGTATTGCTCTGTTCCGGGATTATACCATTGCCGAGGCTCAGTCTTCAGTTTGTTGCCGCCGTATAGCGTATCCGCTACATCCAAGGGGAAGTCAATGTCTTGGAAGGTGACCTTCTCTCCCGGACTTTGACAAGCCAAAGACTCATAAGGAGTAGAGTAACCGGGGAAAATGGTCAGGTCCATATCATAATAGGCGTCTATACCCAATACAACGCGCGGCTTGACTGTTTTGCGGTGCTGTTGAGGCAAAGAAATAGTCTTAGGCAGCTCTTTTAGATCCGTATAGTATTTGGACAAATCCACTTCGATGGCAGTATCTCCGGCCACCCAAGTGTACTCTTTGTTGCTGCACGTATAGGCGTATCCTTGCTCATAATAGACGTCATCTATCTGCACGGATAACTGGATGGACGAGTCGCAGGTAAGCGTCATGGAACCATCCTCGCGGTGGTAGGCATGCGTTTGTTGGTTAGGACGTGTTATGACATACTCGTAGTTACCCGCTATATACTGGATACTCCAGTCGCCTTGGGTGTAAGTACCTTGATGAAGCGTGATAACATCCAGATTCTTCGGATTGGGGATGGCGGAAACATCTGCTTTATCACCCGTCCAAATGACATCCGCCCATTCGAACCACTCTTCCGTGGAAATAGGATCTTGACGGCTTGAGTTGGCAAAGGTGTACGGAGGGATAGCTATGAGGGTCAGATAGTACAATTCATGACACTCGTTTTCACCCGTGTGGATGACGGTATCTGATAACTCATAGATAATACGCGTATCTTTGTAGTCCGGTTTCGACGGTGCCTTCGGACGGTTGAAAGTCAGCAGTTTATTATTGAAATAATTTTTCTTATTGTTCCCTTTCAGATTAGCCCAGAACCTCGGGTGTCCCGGCCATTCAAATTCTATCTTGGAGCCGTCGTCATAGCAATACACAATCGTGTCATGATGGATGGTAACAGGATTGACGGTTACCCGGAACATCAACTTGAAGTTACATCCTTCCTCGTTGGTTGCGGGAACGGCACCGTCAGGGTTGGTATAGGTGCCCGGTGTATAGTCTCTCGGATTGAATACCCATTTGTAATTCGGATCGTCCGTTTGTGCATCTTTGATATTCATCGGCTTGTCGTCATTACACATGACTATATCTTTCGTCAGCGTCTGACCGTCCTCATAGAATTCGATATTGAGCACATACTTGTGGTTGAGACAGGTATTCTTTGGGAAACTGCCGTAGGGACTTCCCTGTTTCTTTCCTTCCTTTACAATAGTATGCGACCCTTTCTGGAAAGGAATGGTTTCTGTCGTTTTTGTGTCGGTGCCAAATCCACCCCATTCCCACTTGTATCCGCTTTTGTTACAAGAACGTGCGGTATAATAGTGGGTCTCCATCGGATAGACGTTAATCTTCACCGTCAGCGAGTTATCGCACCCCGGAACGCCACGAGGGTAAGCGACACCATATTTATTGTGCCACTCTTCCATCTTGGGATTACAATCGGTGGTACGCACCGTGCTCGTACCGCTAAAGGTGGCATAGTTGTAACTGTTGCTCCAAGTCCATTGCCATCCTTCTCCTTTGATAGTGGTTTTCTTCTGCTTACATTCCTGTAGCGTTGCATCAAAATCAACATTTTGGAAGAAATCACCCAACTCATCGATTGTTTCCTGCAACAGTGACTCGCAAATCCAGTCCTCATCGCGCGTTTTGGTATCACTCTTGCAAAGCAAGATATTCACGGTGACTATAGAGTCATTCTTACAACCGTTGGCGGTGTTATACACATATTTGTAAGGACCGTTTTCGCCGTAGTTCAGTTGCACGGCACCCGCCACAGGGCTGGCGGGGTTACAATTGAATACGGTTTTTGTACCGGTAACAGGATCGACGATAAGGTTGTCTATCGGTTTGTCGTTATCACATTTGATCATATAAACCGTATCATTATAACTACGGTACGCGCGCACGATAGTACTCAGGGTGTCTTTCTGCCATTTCTCCTTATCGCCGCCGGGACACATCAGGGGTTGGCGGTAAAGAACCAAACGAACCTCAAAATCTTCGAACGCGTGTCTCTTGTTAGAGGGGGTTTCTTTCTCCGGCAAGACGGTGAACATAGCCTCCAAAGAGGGGTTAGTGGCAGACGGCAGTACTTCTTCTTTCCGCTTGTCCTTATTGTCTGTATATTCCGTCCGTTTCTTATTGGTGGGGTTAATGCGCATAATCTCCCACTTACACTCGTCCCACTTGTTGTGAACCTTGGTTGGAAAACGCAGCGTTGTACTGTCGCAAATGAAGATAGTATCCATGCGGACAGGATCTTTGGGCAGCGTCACGCGGTCCAGATACCAACCTCCGCCGTTATCCGGATACTTGGCGTTGAACTCCGAGGTGAGTACCGCTATCGGCTCATATTTCTTAGAGAGGAACAGCGAGTCCTCCGAGGGTTTGAAGTCGTAACCTAAGGGGAACAAGCACGCTTGTCCGTCTTCCAACCCATATACATATCCACCGAAACCTTTCTCATTGGCAGTCAATGTATGGGTACCATCTTTTAAGGGGATTCGTGCAAACTTGTATCCGCTGAATGCGCCGGTAAGCGCTTTGAATTGTCCTGCTTGAACTGCCGTTCCATCCAACTTCAAAGAAGAAATAGTGCTGTTCTTTGCCCAAATCGCCATCTCATATTGCATGGGTTCTATTCCTTCCCCCTCCACAGGATTCTTGTGGGTGGAGAAGATGGTTCGGTTAGTGGCATACTCTATAGGAGCAATCATCGTCATGGACGGATCACCTTGGTATTTTTCTTTTCCTCCCTCTATTTGCAGGTTATAGATGGCACTGGACGTATAGAGGAACACTTCTACCGGTTTGTTGGCATCAATAGTCAGTGTGCTATTCTCCAAATTAGCACCGAGTTCGGCTTCTATAAGATATGGCCATTTGTCTTTTGATGCCAATGTCTTGCTCTCCGAGCCACCGTCAGCGCGAGTGATCGTCACGTTCGTACCGTCTTCACGGGCAAGAACCTTTACTTCGTTCACACGCATCCGAAGACCCGTCAACGGAACAATAAACTGCTTTCCCCAACGGTCAATAGGCAACAATTGGTCGTAAGTATGATCATCCGATGCACCTCCTAAACGCGTCGGGAAACTCGCGGCTTGGTTACCACTCCATACGGCCACCGGCTGATCGGAACAAACAGTTGATCCGGACAGATCAATGATGTTATCCGGTTTATTGGGATCGGCTACTTGGGATCGCACGATGTAGATTTGGTACGGTTTGGTAAAACTGGCTGTCAACGTAGCTTTTCCGCTACTGGTTTTGATGCCATTGGGCAAGGTAATGGTAGCTGTCGTTCTGCCGGGAGCGGTGGACATAATCACGAACTCTGTTGCCATCTTGTCCTCTGCTTCGCAAGCTACAATATACTCATGACCCAATGCTTGTTTCGGGAGCGAATGAGCACCGTCCAATGTAAATTTGGCTTTATCCGAACCACTCTGGTTGATGGAGTAAACCGTCATTTTTACATTGTTCTTGCTGTAGATATGAACACCTTTGTCCAGCGGTTTCTCAACATCGTTCTTGGAGATGTCCCAAAACGCTTGTTTTGGCTTGATATCTACTACTTTGGTTTGTCCGACGGCAACTTTCTCTTCCGTCGTTTCCGTACCATATTCGATACCGACTATATTCTCCTTTATCTCAGGATGACCCTCTACAGGAAATGAGCTGATTAACAGTTGCAACTTCAAATCGGCTGCATCCGGCATCTTGTCACTATTCGGTAAGAATGAGACGAAGAACTCGTAACCCTCAGTAGAACTGACGGGTTCTATTTCAAGCGGTGCTTGAGCCTTAACGGTCATAAAACCGGCAAGCGTCAGCACTATGGACAATAATGATACTTTAAATAGTTTCATAGTTTATTCCTGTATTACGGGAGAAGGTATTTGTGTCCGTTCTGAAGCACAATTCCTTTGTCCTTTGGGTTCACTTTACCGCCGAGGATGTTATACATCGGGGCAGTAAAGTCTATTCTTGTTTCTTCTATATTTGTGTTGTCAATAGCTTGTTTCTCTTCGAAAAAGAGCCTTACGCTGTAGCAGCGGATTTGTTTCGGACAACTGAGGGTCACGCTTGTGGCGTTTAGGTCTGTAATGGTCAGCACGGGCCAGCCCTCCAGCTCAATATCCTCGTTCGTCATATACCACAACTCACCGGCATCGCTGGTAGCAGAGAAATTCTTTCTGACATAACCGTCTATTGCCAAACTCCTAATGGGGCGTACGGCGGTAAACGTAATCGTGTAGCCGGCGTTGCAATTGAAGTAGGCTTCTGTTGTGTCCGTCGCCTTGATAATAGAACCCATGTCGCAATGAACGAGTATGTTATGGTCAATAAACGCATATTCTTTCTTCTCGACAGTAGTGTCGGGAACACTCACAATGGCAGGCTCGGCATAAGTATAATCCGGCTCCAAATCAGCCTCGGTAGGGAGCGGAGACGGCACCGTCGGCTCTATGACAACAGGCTCCCCGTCAATGACGATTTTTTGTATCTGCCGTTGACCTTTGCCGGTCAGGGTAAAGACGACTTGGGTCGCCTCTCCCGTCCAACTGTCCACTTTCCAATCCATGTTATCCTCTGCTACTCCGCCGGACACAAGTACGCCGGAAGAGACCTCCAGACCTGCGTATTCCTTATTGGACGCATTGCTCCGGGCGAATACCATCTGAATATTCGTCAACGACTGATCGGAAGAAAGTGTGATTGTATTGCCCAAATAGAGACGCATGTCCTCATGGGTCTCGTTGTTATAGGTCGATATTTTGTAATCCGGAGCTGTTTGTCCGCTACCCTTCGCCAACAGGACGGAAATGCCGTTTTTTGTCTGACTCATATCGGCTGCGGACGAGAATTCAAATACGGTCTCTGACTTCGCACCAAACGCGAAGAAAAACATTATAATTAATACTATTGTTTTTTTCATAAGTGACCGTTCACATAAAAATCGGCTGCAAAGGTACAAAAATTATTTGACATACGCAAGCGCGCACGAAAATTATTTCGATTTTTTTAAAATAATTACATAAAATAACAATAAAAGGACATAATAAAGGGCTATCATCGCTCCATTTACATGTGCAGGAATTGTACTACCCGGCAAACTCTCTATCCACCCGACACTATGGTTCATCACCCACGAAAGCGCCCATGTGAGTTTGCTGAAAACGATGCCGGCACCACTGCCTCCAAGCACGATGCTGATTAGTCCGCAGGGAACCAAAAAGGACGCAACGGGAAGTACAATCAGGTTCGCCAATAAAAAGTAAGGACTCATCTGCCCGAAGGTGTACATGGTAATGGGCAAAGTACCTATTTGGGCGGCTATAGAAATGACAATCGTGCCTATTATCCAACTCAAAGCCCTCCCTTTCCAATGGATGTTCCATTCCTTGCTATGGAGAACTCCTTCCATCGCACGGGCAAAAACCACGATTGAAGCAGTAGCGGCAAAACTCAATTGGAAACTGACGCTCCATATATCCAGCGGACGAGCCAACAAAATCAGCACTGCGGCTGCGGCAATGGTATTCATGGACAATGCCCGTCGGTAAAACATCCTTCCTACTTCTACCAAACTGACCATCAGTACTGCACGTACGACAGAAGGAGTCATGCCTGTCAGCCACGCGTAGAACCACATAAAACCAATAATAACGAGACTGATGACGCACCGTCCGAAACGATTCTCATAACGCGGTTTAAAACGTCCTCCTAATGTCAGCAACCACAAAAGGAAACCATAGATAATACCGGTATGCAGTCCGCTCACGGCTAAGACATGTGCGGCGCCGGATGCTTGAAACTGATGCTTCAATTCAGGGTCCAAATCCTCTTTGTATCCCAATGTCAATGCGCCGACAGTAGCTAACTCGTTCCCCTCCAAACCCGCAGCGGCAAGACGGTCGTACATCCGTTTTTGCAAAGACGGTTTCGACTCCGTATCCGAAGATTGAATACGGACAACGGAATACTTACTGACATACGCGGTTCCAATGATCCCCTGTCTCCGGAGATATGTGCCATAATCAAAATCCCCGATGGAATCGCCTCTGTGGATGCGCGTTCGGGCAATCAGTGTATCTCCGGCTTTCAAGGGATTCATTGGACAACTGTCATTTTCTCGCCCATAGTATAGCAGCACTTTCCCACCTGCATTCTGCCATTCCCTTTTTGTGGTGTCCCAACGCGCAATCAGTTGGACGTCATAACGTTCACACCGGAGAGTGTGTCTGGGCGCTCCTTCGGTTACAAAAGCATAGCAATGCAGGCTGTCGAGCGTCGGACATTCGCTTTCTCGCAGCAGATTGACCGGCCACCGATAGTGATAACAAAGCAAAATGGCTGCCACCACCGGCAACAGCAACAAAACCATCGGATAAGCCCTCAAGGCGTCTTTCATTACATTAATGCCTGCTTTTATACAGAGAAGTACGAGGTTTTATCGCATCCTACCACATGCTATAATATATATAATATATTATCCCGTGCTTTTAAGCTTTCATTTTGCGGATGGCTTCTTCGGGATCCTTGGCGCAGAAAACAGCGCTGCCGGCAACCAGGACATCAGCCCCTGCCTCAAACAGTTCAGCTGCATTATGGGTATTGACGCCGCCGTCAATCTCAATGAGTGTGTGTAATCCCCGTTTCTCTATTTCCGCCTTGACGAAACGAATCTTGTCCGTTGTCTCGGGAATGAATTTCTGTCCGCCGAAACCGGCAAAAACGGACATGAGAAGAACCATATCCACTTTGTCCAAATAAGGCAGCAAGCGCTCTACGGCGATGTCAGGATTGATGGTCAGGCATGTACGTACTCCTTTCGCTTTAATCAAATCCAGGATGGGCATCGGGTCATCCACCGCCTCCAAATGGAATCCTACCGACCATGCTCCGGCGTCGCAAAAACGCTCCACATATTTCTCCGGATGTACAATCATCAGATGGACGTCCAGAGGTTTGGTGCAGTATTGTTTGAACGGCTTCATTAGGGGAAAACCGAATGATATATTCGGCACAAACGTGCCATCCATGACATCCACATGCAGCCAATCGGCTTCGCTGCGGTTTATCATCTCCAATTCATCGGCCAAATGGCCAAAATCAGCGGATAATACGCTGGGGGCTATTAATTTCATATCTGATATTCGTTACTATTCTATGCAAAATCATTAATTTTCGTTCACCAGTTTATACCCTTTGTATCGCACGGCGATTATCTGATAGCCGGCGGGGGTCAGGAATTGCCGCAGATGATTGATGAATACACCTAACGAGCGTGCGGTAAAGGCATTGTCTTCTTTCCACAGGGCGGACAGAATACGGTGCTTGTCCACCACATTTCCCTCCTGTCGGCAAAGCATCAGCAGTAAATCACTTTCCCGCGAGGACATATGCTTTCCGTCGAATGTCTGATGGGTGGCGTCAAAGACATGTCCGTTCAGGTCGAATACCCGTTGCTTGCTTTCTTCGAAGGCACGGATACGCCGCAAAATAGCTTCCATCCGGCAGATAAGAATGTCCATTGAAAACGGCTTCAACTGGTAGTCATCGCAGCCCAATTGGAACGCGCGTATCTGACTTTCGCGGTCATTGCGGACCGTAAGAACAATAAGCGGGATAGAGGGCAAGCGATGACGGATGTCTTTCAGCAGATCAAAGCCGTTCATCTCTACGCCCTGCAACTCCATAAGGACCAAATCCCAATGAGAATCGCCCAGACATTGAAGCCCTGCTCGACCGTTACCCGCTGCTTGCGCCTTGTAGCCGCGGCTGACAAGGTAATCGCACAATACGGTCGAAAGACTGATGTCACCGTCTATGATGAGTATTTTGCTTGGCATAACCCTGAAATCCGCTGCAAAGGTACAACTTTTTTTTGAAATATGCAAATTATATTTGCGTATATCATTTTTTTTTTGTACTTTTGCAGTCGCAAAAGTGTCAAGGAGAGTTTTAGGTATGAGCAAAGTTCTTTTGATTTCCACGGGAGGGACGATTACTATGGTCCGCGACAGAGTGTCCGACGCACTTGTCCCTGCTGACATTGAGACGTTTAAGGCGTTTATTCCTGAATTGTTTGCGAGCAATATACAGGTGGATATAGAGGCCTTTTCTCCCTTGCTTGATTCTTCGGATGTGAATCCTGACTGCTGGGTGCGAATGGCACAAATGGTGTACGACCGCTACGACGATTATGACGGATTTGTGATTTTGCACGGGACGGATACCATGAGTTATTCGGCTTCGGCGCTATCGTTCATGCTTGAGGATCTGGGCAAACCCGTGGTATTTACCGGTTCTCAGTTACCGGTAGGTGTTCTCCGCAGCGATGCGAAGGAAAACCTGCTGACAGCGATTGAAATGGCAGCGGCTAAGGATGAAGATGGAAATGCCATTGTGCCCGAGGTGACGATTTATTTCGAAGACAAACTATTCCGTGCCAATCGTACCACCAAACGCAATGCGGAGCATTTCAGCGCATTCAACAGTTATAATTATCCTCCGCTCGCAAAAGCAGGTGTACATATTACCTATCAGCCCCATTTAGTGCATTATTGCGACCTGAAAGCACCTTTGAAACTGCATACACAGTTCGATTGCAATGTGGCTGTCCTTAAGTTGTTCCCAGGTATCCGGCAGCCTGTAGTGCATGCCCTTTTGCGCACGCGTGGTTTGAAAGGAGTTGTTCTGGAAACCTTCGGAGCAGGTAATGCGCCCACGGATCATTGGCTCTTTAAAGAACTCAAAACGGCAGTGGACAAAGGTATCATTATTGTCAATAAGACCCAGTGCAATACGGGGTCGGTGGAAATGGGATTGTATGCGGTGTCTCTCAATTTGATGAAAGCTGGTGTGCTCTCCGGTTATGACATCACGACTGAAGCCCTCCTGACGAAGATGATGCTCGTCTTCGGAGAAAACCCCAATGACACAGATAAAGCGCGAGAACTGCTCGGAAGAGATTTCTGCGGAGAAATGACTATTGATTAACTGATTAAACAACTGATATTATGGCAAATGACAAAATGGTAAATGGCCTTGAGCCTAAAGGTTTGTGGGAGAGTTTCTACAGCCTTACCCGAATTCCGCGCCCAAGCGGAAAACGCAAAGAGATCGCAGATTTCTTAGTGAACTACGGCAAAAGTCTCGGTTTGGAGACGCTTCAGGACGAAATAGGGAACGTACTTATCCGTAAACCTGCGAGTGCCGGTATGGAGAACCATCCGGGCGTGATTCTACAAGGACACATGGACATGGTACCTCAGAAGAACAACGACGTCGAGTTTGATTTTGAGAAAGACCCGATTGAGGCCTATGTGGAGGACAACGGCGAGTGGGTAACGGCAAAAGGAACAACCCTTGGAGCCGATAACGGTATCGGAGTGGCGACGGCGATGGCTATCCTTGCGGATAAGAATGTGGTTCATCCGCCTCTGGAGGCGTTTTTTACAATCGATGAAGAAACGGGTATGTATGGCGCTAACGACCTCAAAAGCGGCTGGTTGAAAGGCAAATACCTCCTTAATCTGGACAGCGAGACAGAAGGAGAGTTGTATGTCGGATGTGCCGGAGGAATAGATGCAGAGGCTACTTTTGCCTACGAACCCGTGGATACGGAAAAGGGAGATATTGCTCTGCGCGTTGAGATTAAGGGCTGCAAGGGGGGGCACTCCGGATGCGATATCCATCTGCAACGAGCCAATGCCATCAAATTACTATTCCGTTTCCTGAAAGATGCAGTAGCCAACTATGAGGCGCGACTGGCATCCGTGGAAGGCGGTAGCTTGCGCAATTCACTACCTCGCGAAGCAGCGGCGGTAATTACCATCCCGGAGGACAGTTATCAGGACTTACAAGATCTGATTGACCGTTACGAAGATCTTTGGCTGCGTGAATACGACGGTGTGGAAACAGATTTGCATTTCTCTGCCAAAGAAGTGGAATGTCCGAAAAAAGAAATGCCCGAAGATGTACAGGATTTCCTCATTCACGCGATAACTCTCTGTCCTCATGGCGTTTATCGTGTTATCCCTGAAATGCCGGATATCGTTGAGACCAGTAACAATTTGGCTATTATAGAAACGCACATGCCCGATGAGAAATCACAAATGGCCAATGTGAAAGTCATCTGCCTTGCCCGTTCAAGCGTGGAGAGTCGCAAGGAGGAATTGGCATCGGTGATCCAGTCGGCATTCTCGCTTGCCGGAGCTGATGTTAAATTCAGCGGCGCATACCCGGGATGGGAACCCAATTTCAAGAGCACGCTGCTGGCAACGATGAAAAGCGTCTATGAGAAAGAGTTTGGCAATTCGCCGCGTATAGTGACTATCCACGCCGGTCTCGAATGTGGTATCATAGGTAGCAAATACGAGGGAATGGAGATGATTTCCTTCGGCCCGACCATTGAGCACCCACATAGCCCCGATGAGCGTGTCAACATTGCTACGGTGCAAAAATTCTACCGGTTTGTAGTAGCTGCGTTGAAAGCGTTATAATAAGAACAGGCTCGCTGATTGGCGGGCCTATTCTTTGTATTGGATCGTGGTGGATTACTCTGTTTCTCTTGTTATTTGATGAGTATTTCCACCGCTTTCCTTGTTATCTCGTCATCGCGTTCAAAGAGGGGGAAGAATCCGTCGTCGCCCAAAATATTGCGGACGATATAGGCGTTCAGCAGTCGAACCATGAGAGGTTTTGATTTGGCTATTTCCTTCTCGTTGGGTTCTACTCCTTTTTCCTCAGCAAAAGCCACAAACTCGCGCAAGATGTTCTGTGACAGCAGGTATCGCTCCAGAGACTGCCAGTCTTTGAATTTGCTCAGTTCTTTGCGGTGTTCATCCGTATATTTGTATGCAAACTGATAGGTGTATGCCAGGTTCACACAGCGGTTGAACCACGGAGTGTTGAGCGTCGTGTCACGGCCGACAAACACGTCCGGCATAATACCTCCTCCGCCGTGCACTATACGGCCGTTTTTCGTGCGGTAGGTAGTGGTGTCGGAGAAATGAATCGAATCGGCGGAATAGAACTCTCCGTTCTCAAAGCGTTCGATAAATTCTTTTTCATAATCATCCTGATCCCCCAAGATATAGGGTTTCTGAATGCAACGACCGGAAGGTGTGTGGTAACGTGCCACGGTAAGGCGCACGGCACTACCGTCCTCAAACGGTATCTGCTGTTGAACGAGTCCTTTACCGAACGATCGGCGGCCGATAATCCGGGCACGGTCGTTATCCTGCATGGCGCCTGCGAATATCTCGCTTGCCGAGGCGGAGAAATTATCAATGAGCACAACGAACGGAACCTCTTTATAATGCCCGCCGCCGTTGGAACGAGCTTCGTAACGCGGGTACGCTTTGCCTTCCGAATAGACAATCATATCTCCTCTGCGCAGGAACTCGTTTGCCATTTTGATAGCTTGATCCATATAGCCGCCGGAGTTCTCACGAAGGTCGATAATGAATTTCGTTGCTCCTTTTTTGTGTAACTCATCCATAGCAGAGGCGAACTCATGGTAGGTCGTCTCGCCGAACTTGTTCACGCGCACGAATCCTATTTTTTGACCCTTGACAGCAATAATGAATTTGGCGTCCACGCTGTTCACAGGAATGTCTCCACGGGTAACGGTGAAGTGCAATAATTCCGGATCTCCGCTACGCAGAACACCCAGTTTGACTTTCGTCCCTTTCTCGCCGCGCAGGGTGCGCATTACTTTCTCGTTGTTGATTTTCTTACCGACAAAGGAGCTGTCGTCCACTGTAACCAGTTTGTCTCCGGCTAAGACACCTACCCCTTCGCTCGGCCCTCCGGCTATTACGGCTACAATACGCACCGTGTCCTGCTGAATGGTAAACTGAACGCCTATTCCTGAGAATGAGCCTGCCAGCTCCGAATTGACCATCTCCAAATCTTCTTTCGGAATATACGAAGAGTGAGGGTCAAGCTTCTGCACAAACTCAGCCATCGCCTCATCGGTGATACTGTCGATATTGAGGTCATCAACGTACATCTCTTCCATCAATTGCAGCAACCGGTCGATTTTTGACTGCTCTATTTTCCAAGTACCTTCTTGGAACACTATACGTTGTGCATTGGCTTTTTGGCTTATCGAAATGCCGATAATCAGTCCCAATGCTACTCCTAACACCGTAAATGCCGGTAAGATATACTTTTTCATAACATTCAATGATTTGTTTGGTCATTTAGGAACTCTACTTCTATTCCTGCTCTTTTGAGCAGTTCGACACCATCCATGATGCGGTATTCTTCGCCATAGACCACGCGCTTTATGCCCGACTGTATAATGAGTTTGGAGCACTCAAGACACGGAGAGGCGGTGACGTAGAGTGTGGCGCCGTCCGAACTGTTGTTCGAGCGGGCTACCTTGGTCAGTGCGTTCGCTTCGGCGTGAAGCACATATGGTTTGGAGACGTTATTTTCGTCTTCGCAGATATTCTCAAATCCCGACGGGGTTCCGTTGTAGCCGTCGGAAATGATCATTTGGTCTTTCACGAGAAGCGCACCTACTTTGCGGCGCACGCAGTAACTGTTCTCCGACCATGTACGTGCCATGCGCATGTACAAATAATCGCGTCTCTGTTGCTTGTCCATAAGTTTTTATTGGATAATTGTGATGCGTCCCTGTGGTTTCGCATAGTCATTGGATATACGTCCACCGAGGTTCTTTTCAAGAAATTGTACGAAGACGTCACGGTAAAGCACTTCACCGCGTTCAATAACTTTGCAGTTTTTGAGCATCTCCCTGAATCCTCCGCCTGTCACGCAATAGTCAATCGTGGCGACGGTGTACGTCTTCTCCGGGTCAATGGGTTCATATTGTCCGCTCTTTTTATTCAGCACTTCTACGTTGCTGACGGTTTTATCAGCCGTGTGAACGGTGAAACGTACGCCGGAGACCTGCGGGAACGAGCCGTCCTCAACGGGGATAAAAGAGGTGTTCATACGCAGTAGTTCGGTTATCGTCGCGCCAGTCGCCTCTACTACCCACAGGTGGTTATCATAGGGCAGCATGTCGGTAATGTCGCCGTATGTCAGGTCTCCTGCTATCTTCTCCGCACGGATACCTCCGCCGTTAGCGAGCGCTATGTCTGCACCGGATATGATCCGGTAGGCATCGCATATGAGGTCACCCGTATTGGTTTCCGCCAACCGCACTTCCTGTCCTCCTTTGTCATTCAAAATACGCAAACGCACGTCGCTATGGCATACGACGCGTTGTGTTTGTTCGCGCATGAGGATTTCTATGCTGTCGGTGACGGCCTGAACTCTTACGCTGCGTTCGGATAGCGTTTGGACAGGAATGAGTTCGTTCGTCATTTTGCCATCGCGGATAAGCACTTTGCCAATATGCTTGAATTTGGTGCCTGTCTCAGATACCACTACCGGTTTGCCGCAGGCGTTGAGAACCGTGTCATGAGGAATAACCGAATGTGTGTGTCCGTCGAAGAGAATATCTATACCCGTTGTCCGTCTGACCAACTCATGCGAATCGACTCCTGTCGCATTGGGGGCTTCGCCTAAATGGGACAGTACCACGACATATTTTGCGCCTTTCCGGCGTGCTTTGTTAATGGAGCGCTGCATGAGTTCGAAAAAGTCTTTCTCGCGCAGGGAGTAGATCTGTTTGTCTCCATCCATAAATGCCGCAGCTTCCGTTTGCAACGCCGTTGGGGTGGTGGCGCCTATGAACGCTATCTTCGTCTTACCGAATCTTTTGATGATGAATGGCGCATAGACGCTTTTCTTTTTGTTGGCGGCATAGAGGTTGGCGCAGACGACGGGAGCTTCTATCTGTTGGAGCAGTTTTGCTACATGCGTTACGGGGTAGTCAAACTCATGGTTTCCAAGAGTGATCACATCGTATTTCACCGCGCGCATAATATCCGCCACATACTTTCCTTTGGATAGCGCACCGGCGGCGCCGCCTTGAACAAAATCGCCACAACTGACAACGGCCACATAGGCTGTGTCAGAAATCGCGTCACGGAGACCGGCAAGAACCGGATAGCCGTTAATGGCGCAATGCACGTCGTTCTCATACAGAATGACTATACTCTTTTGCTTAGGTGCAGCAAAAGAATACAGCCCCGCGAGGAGCAACGCCACCAATAAAAGAATAGTTTTCCTCATGTCCGAATAGCGTGATTTTAAAAACCGTTAAGCCGATAATAATTGTGCAGCAAACTCCTTGACGTCTATGCCGTCGAAAGTGCCGCTGGACATCATCAGCAACGCTGTATTGTGGTAGTCAAGACTCTGCAAGCGTCGTTGCAACGCTTCACTTTCCGTAAAAACCTCTACATTTTTCGTGCCAAACGCGTCACGCACCTCTTCCGCTGTAATCGGAGTGAGGCGCTTATGCTCAATCACTTTGGGGTTGAAATATACATAAGCGACGTCTGCCTCCGCCATGCAATCCTTGTACTGCGGCAGAAAATCCGCCATGAGCGAAGAAAAAGTGTGCAGCTCCATACACGCCACCAATTTCTTGTCCGGATAGCGTTCGCGTACGGCGTTAACGGTGGCTTTCAGTTTGCTCGGAGAGTGTGCAAAGTCCTTGTAGGCTACGCTGTCTGTTGTTTCGCATATTTTCTCCAAACGGTTGCTGGCACCCGTAAAGGAAGCTATCTCCCGGTAGAAATCATCCGGCGCAACGCCTATGCAGTGACATGCAAGCATGGCTGCTTGAAGGTTTTGCATGTTGTGCCGACCGAAGACTTGCATCGGTACATTGCCGTTGTATTCCTTATAAGGAATAACAGAAATATTGGTGATTTCGTGACCTTGTGATTTCGTAATCTCGTCAGCCAACATTCTAAGGTTCTCGTCGCCCTGATAGTAAATAAAACTGCCGGCAGGTTCAATGGAATGGACGAATTTGCGGAATGTATCCACGTATTCCGGGAAAGTGGGAAAGACGTTGATATGATCCCATGCGATGCCGGTCAGGATAGCCACATGCGGATGGTACCAGAGAAATTTGGAGCGCAGGTCCAACGGGCTCGTCAGGTATTCGTCACCCTCAAAAACAGCGTACTTCGCGGTGTCGGACAGACGAACCATCCGTTCGAAACCCTCTATCTGTGCGCCTACCATGTAGTCCGCTTCGATGCCCAAACGGTTGAGCACATAGAGAATCATCGACGTCGTGGTCGTTTTGCCGTGACTGCCGCCTACGACGATGCGTATCTTGTCTTTCGTCTGCTCGTACAGGTACTCCGGGAACGAGTAAATCTTGATACCCAACTCGCGGGCACGTACCAGTTCCGGATTGTCCTCGCGCGCGTGCATTCCTAATATTATTGCGTCTATGTCCGGTGTGATACGCTCCGGATGCCAACCCGTTTCGGCGGGCAGCAAACCGGCATCGCGCAGATGGGTCAGCGCGGGGTCGAAGATCTCGTCATCCGACCCCGTCACTACGTAACCTGCTTTGGAGGCAACGGCCAATGCCAAATTATGCATCGCCGCACCGCCTATCGCTATAAAATGAATTCTCATTTGAATAATTTGCCGAACTCCTCGTGGGAGACTTTCTTGTGCTCGATTTTCACAATGCCTTTCAGTGCCTCGTAAATCTTGTTCTCCACTACGCGCTCAACGATGCCGCGGAGCTGGTTCTCGTTCTTGAGCATTTCGTTCGCGTAGTTGGTCAGGTAGGAGTCGTCAATGTGCATCAAGCCATACTGGATAAACTGCATGCGCGCTACTTCCTTTGCGTAGGCCTCAACATCTTCTTTTTCTACGTTGATGTTAAATTCTTTCATCAGTTGGTCTTTGGCAAGATGCCATTTGAGTTCCTCTAACATCTAGCAGCCTTAGCGTCCACACCGAACTTGAACTTGCTGTCCTCAGCCATGTTGGCAACGATATCCTCTTTCACGCGGGCACGAAACTCCGCTTCGTCTTTCGGGGCGTTCTCACCATAGACTTTGGAGAATAACTCACCGTCCACGGCGCAGGGTTTCACTTCGGCTTTCGTTCCTTTCTCTTTGTCCTCAGGGATGTACTCTCCGAAGCGCTCTGTGTATGCTTTCACTTGATTGTCAACCATTTCGTCCGTTACCTCAATCTCATACTCGGTCAGTTTGTTCTTACCGTTCAGTTTGGCGTCGAACTCAGGCGCTACGGCAATGTCGAAGACAAAGGTGAACGTATCCTCGTTGTCGAGGTCTATCTTCGGTGAGTTCTCGCTGGGCAGCGGATCACCGAGGATAGCGAGTTTGTTATCCTCGATATGTTTCTGGATTCCTTCTCCCACTTTCTTGTTCAGTACATCGGCAAGGATGCCTTTGCCATACATTTTCTTCACCAGTCCGGCAGGAACCATGCCCGGACGGAATCCCGGCATTTGTGCTTTCTGGCGTACTTGTTTGAGTTGCTTGGCAACTTCCTCCTGATAATCTGCCGGTTCGATAACTATCGTTACTTCGGCTTTCAGGTCTTTCAATTCACTTTGTTCAATTTTCATCGTTATATAATTTTAATTTTTTTTCGTGGTGACGTGATTACGTGATCACGTAATTACGAGCAGATGCCCGTTTAAACGCGTCCTGCGCGTTTTCTCTCCAACTCGTCGAGAATGATTTTTCGGATGCGCATAGCGTGCGGAGTTACCTCTACGTACTCATCCTCTTTGATGTACTCCAATGCCTCTTCCAGGCTCATGCGTACAGGAGGCGGTAATACGGCTTTGTCGTCGGCACTCTTGCTGCGCATGTTCGTCAGTTTCTTGGACTTGGTGACGTTAATCACGATGTCTCCTTCTTTGGCGTTCTCGCCGACCACTTGGCCGGCATAAACCTCTTCTTGAGGGTCTATGAAGAACTTGCCGCGGTCTTGCAGTTTGTCCAGTGCATACGCATACGCCGTGCCGGCTTCCATGGCTATCAGCGAACCGTTGTTACGCTTCACTATATCCCCTTTCCAGGGTTGGTACTCAAGGAAACGATGCGCCATAATGGCTTCTCCGGCGCTCACGTTCATCACATAAGTGCGCATGCCCATAATGCCGCGGCTGGGGATGGTGAATTCCAGGTGTACACGGTCGTTGACCATCTCCATTTTCGTCATGTCCCCTTTGTGTGTGCTGACATACTCGATGATCTTGCCCGAGCACTCTTCCGGGGTGTTCACCGTCAGGCTTTCCACGGGTTCGCATTTGACGCCGTTGATCTCTTTGACAATGACCTGCGGTTGTCCTACCTGCAACTCGTATCCCTCGCGGCGCATGGTCTCAATCAATACGCTCAAGTGCAGGACGCCACGTCCGAACACGCGCCAACTGCTCTCCTCTGCTCCTTTCTCAACGCGCAATGCAAGGTTCTTCTCCAACTCTTTATTCAAGCGGTCCTGTATATGCCGGCTCGTGACGTACTTACCATCCTGTCCGAAGAACGGGCTGTCGTTGATGCAGAAAGTCATGCTCATCGTCGGTTCGTCAATGGCAATTGGTTTGAGGGGCTCCGGGTTTTCCGCATCGCAGATCGTGTCGCCTATCTCAAAACCGTCGATACCGATCATGGCGCATATGTCACCGTTCTTCACTACATCGGTTTTCACATGACCCATGCCGGAGAACGTGTGCAGTTCTTTGATCTTGGTTTTGACCATCGTGCCATCTTTCTTTGCCAGCGTGACCATCTGTCCGTCTTTGAATTCGCCGCGGTGAACGCGACCGATGGCGATACGGCCTACGTACGAATTGTAATCAAGCGATGTAACCAACATCTGCGGTGTACCGGGGTTATCTTCCGGCGCAGGGATATATTGGATAATGGCGTCCATCAGGTCCGTCAGATCGGTAGTCGGTTTGCGCCAGTCGGTACTCATCCAGCCCTGCTTGGCTGACCCGTACAGCGTCTGGAAATCCAACTGGTCATCCGTCGCGTTGAGGTTGCACATCAAGTCAAACACTTCTTCCTGCACCTCGTCCGGACGGCAGTTCAGCTTATCTACTTTGTTAATCACCACGATGGGTTTCAAGCCCAGTTCCAAGGCTTTTTGCAGCACAAAACGGGTCTGCGGCATCGCGCCCTCAAACGCATCGACGAGCAGCAGCACGCCGTCCGCCATGTTCAGCACACGCTCCACTTCGCCGCCAAAATCCGCGTGACCCGGAGTGTCGATAATGTTGATTTTCGTACCCTTGTAGTCGATGGCTACGTTCTTGGCGAGGATAGTGATTCCGCGCTCGCGTTCCAGATCATTGTTGTCCAGTATCAGTTCTTTGGGCTGATCGCTGAATTCGGAACGTTGCTGACTTACCACATGTGCTGTATAAAGCATTTTATCGACCAGCGTCGTTTTGCCGTGGTCCACATGGGCAATAATTGCTATATTTCTGATGTTTTGCATATCTTTGTAATAAGGCCGCAATGTGCCAAAATAAAATCGGCTACAAAATTACAACAAATATTTGAATTATACAAGGATTTTGTATAAAAAAGTCAAATTTATTTGAGGTTTTTTAGGAAAAGCCTTGTTATTCGCACGACTGTGCGACTGTAACTTCGGGGGGACCCTGCTTTTAAGTAGGGAGGACCGACGTTACAACAAATATTTGAAATATACAAGGCTTTGTGAAAAAAAACGCCCCGAAGAGCGTTTTTTTTCACAACTTTCGTAATTTTCATTATTACGTCATTACGTAATTACGTCATTACGTCATTTCGCAAACAACGTTTACTTACGGTCGTGCGTCGTACGCAGCCAGTTCGAGGCTCCAGAGGTACGACTTCATGGTCTTTTTGCCATTGGGCTCGTTACGCTGTGCAAGGAAGTTCTCCGTGTCGGTGGTCACCTTGCTCAGGTCTTTCTTACGGGCGGCTACCGCTGCGCCTACGGTGGAGAAACGCACGCGGCGTGCCAACTCTTCCGCCAGAACAGGAGTGGTACGAACGACCTTGTCACGCAGGTAGATGCGATTACAGGATGAATTGGTTGTGGCTGCTGTGCGGTGCGTAGCCAACAGCATTTTCTTGCACGAGTGCTGTCCGCTCTTACTCGGTTTGCTCAATGCGCCGGATACGGAATCAATACCGGCACTCCATTCTACTTGTGCCATAGATTTTCAATAGTTAAATTGTTAAAGGGTTAATGGCCAATAGCTAACAGCCAATAGCCAATTAGTACTTTCGTGTCCCGTCGTAACTCTCGATGGTTTTGCTCTGGATGACAACGGATGTGTCGCCTCGATGCCAGGTCTCGGAACGAGTCGTCACCGTGCGAGTCACATTGCAACTCTGCAATCCCAGAGCAATCGCCAGGCACGTCAGCAATGCCGTTACTGCCGTTGCTACAATCTTGTAAATCTGTTCCTTGCTCATAATTCTCAACTCTCAATTCTCAATTCTCAATTCTCAATTTAGTCCCGCGTTCCTTAGCCGCCAATCAGATCTCCGTTGGCATCGTAGTTGCCGTTCAGCTTGTGCATCGCGTAGCCGAAGAGTGAACCGATCTTCGTTTGGGATTTGAACTCGGCCTTCAGCTTCGCTTTCTCCGTCGGGTTCGCCAGGATAGTCCGTACAGCTGCTGTCACTTTCGCGAAGCGTGCTTTCGCAGCCGTCTGTGCCGACGACGGTGCAGCAGTGGAAGGGTTGCAGAGTTTGCCGGTATAGGTCAAGCCGGTCTGTTTGTTCGTGCGGAAATACACATCGCTGTGCATGCACACTTTCTTGCTCATACTCTCGATGAGCGCCATAGGTTTGATTTGAGCCATAGGTTTAGGTTTAATAATTCACAATTCTCAATTCACAAAGCGTCCTAAAAGTTTGGTACAAAAACTAAAGAGCCGTACGTATCTCAAAAGTCCGT
This sequence comes from uncultured Bacteroidales bacterium, assembly GCA_900319995.1. Classification (GTDB taxonomy): domain Bacteria; phylum Bacteroidota; class Bacteroidia; order Bacteroidales; family Paludibacteraceae; genus Colicola. The sequence goes on along the minus strand of ONQO01000013.1, from coordinate 25,732 downwards.
GCCAAACTTAAATAGCCCTTTGTGAATTGTGATTTGTGATTTGTTCATTGTACATTGTTCATTGTACATTGTCCCGGTTTGTTCCTTTATGGGTAGCCGAGACTGAGAACAAGGCGATAGACGCCCCGGATACCCATTATCCTATCTGACCGAAAGACAGTGCAAAATTACTCAAAATTCACGACATACGCAACTATTGGCACTCGCAAATACATTCCTGCGTGTTTTTGCTCAAATCATAGCCTGCGTACTCGGAAAAATCCAGCACTTCGGTGATGTACATCCATGGGCGGTTGGTCAGCACCTGGCAGTAAACAGCTCCGAAGCGGCGCTTTTTCTTCCATCCGTACAGGAGGATGTTCAGTCCTTTGAGACCGACCGGTTGCCCCAGCACCGCTTCCAACCGTTGCACCAGTTCGTCTTTACTGATTCGCTGCATCATACGCTTCGCTCGCCATTTTCCACAGTTGCTTTCTGCTTTTCTTCGTTCCGCCCGCCTTCATCTGCTGCACCATCTTTGCGATAGCTGCAAAGCGTTCACGCCGCGCCAATGTTGCAGCACTCGGGGCCTTTGACGAACCGGATTTCTTACTCGGCATCAGGTGTATATACACCTTGCCCGATTTTTTCATCGTTCGGAAACAGTAGTTCCCTAAGCGTCCCGATATGGACGCAATTCCTGACATTGTTGTTACCTTTGCCATACTCTTTAAAATTTAAACATCAAATACTAGTGATGCGTTATTGTTTTTAATTGTTGATAATTGTTGACCCTAATAAAATTTTTTGAATCATTTTTGATCCTTTTGGACTAACCAATAAAATAAGCGTCGTCCATTGTGAGGGTGTGTCAAAACTATTAGCATACCCTCAATTTGATTAATAATTGTTGATAATTGTCTTTAATTGTTGACTATTATAAAGAATTTGGGGATAATTTTGGATAATTTTTGACTAAAAAAAGCAATTATCGATTTTTGACACACCCTCTTCCCCATGTCTCCGCAAATCGTCTTTGATTCTCCGCCTCTGCCGGTGTCTTGACATGCCCGCTCCTGTCGGGGCAGCGCTGCACTATCTGCTGGCCTCTGTACATGCGGAAATAGTAACCGTCTTTCTTTAACTGACCTCGCAACCGGTCTATGGGAATAATTAATTCTACAAGCATTTATTTTCACCTCCTTTCTGTTGTTTATCTTTCATTTTACTGACTCTTACCACTCTTTTACCAGACAATCTCGCGACCATTACGCGACCATTACGGACGTCTCCGTACCGTCCTTTTCGCGTGTTTTTCGCTTCTCCCGTTCTTGTGTGAGCGGTATGACAGATGACAGTATGACAGTTGTTTTTTTAAATACATACACATACGCGCGTGTGTGAGTTTTATATATTGAGCTGTCATCTGTCATACTGTCATGGCTTAGCGTTGATTTTTCGATTTGCGTTTATCTCCTCTATGTCCCGTTCTCGCACCAGCCATCCACGAACTTTACCACCAAGACACTTTTGCATATACCCCGCTTTCTTCATCACCATCCCTAACCGGTTCAGCGGCATCGGTTTCTTGATGGAGCCTTTGGTAACGAGCTTGTCGCTGATTTCGGCGGTGGTCATGAAGGTGCCATAGCCATCGGCGGGAATGTCGAAATAGACGGCGAGGAGTTGTTCTTCGTTCTCCTGCGCACGGAAGTCGTCGTTATGCTGCTCCAGTGTCTCTATATCGTCCATGTCGAACCAGTACTGAAAACCGATTTCAACCAGATACCGTGCCTGTGCGTAGATTTGTTCGTAGGGCAGTCGGGTCACGAACGGGTTCTGGATGGTATCGACTTGGAATGGCAGCCATCGGCGGTTACCCGTCAGGTCTGTCAGGAACTCCTTTTTGTTGCCGCTTGCGCAGAACGAAGCCAACCGGATCCGGCGCTCTTTGGTGTACCCATACGCCGCCCGTTCGGAGATGTCCGAAGCGGTGATGACCGATTTCATCACATTCAGCTCTTTGGCTCCCATCGCGTCGATTTCATCGAGTGCGATGAGTCCGTACTCTGCGATACGGAGGCGTTCGTCTTTGTTCAGTTGCGTACTGTTCGCCATCTTGCATCCGTACGCCCTCAGTTCCGGCGGCAACAGGAACTCCAACCAAGTCGTTTTGAAAATACCTTGCTTGCCGATCAGCACCAGTACCTGCTGGTTCACCGCCTCGTCTTTGAGCCAACTCGCCACCATCGCCACGAACCATTTCGTGAAGCATACGCGCCATAGCTGTTGGGCTTCTTCGTTCCCTTCCACCTTCACCTGCTGCGATAGCCATCCTATCCAGTCCGGCTGGTCCGGGGTCCAGGGCTTGCAGTTTTGTACGTACTCGCGTAAGGGGTGGACATAGGGGATGCGGTGGGATTGCAGGACGGCTAAGACTTCCCTTGCCGTGATTTGCAAGCCGCTTTCGTTCGAGCAGTCGCATACGATGTCGTTGATGTCGGAGGTCGTTATGTCCCGCCAGATAGGCCGTGCGGTCATTGCCGATTCGAAGGTCTCGTCCGGATCGATGTCCTGAATCTGTACCTTGTTCGAGATTGCGTCATGCCGCAACCGCCCGAACTCGATATAACTCTTGTCGATGTAATCACATACGACCTGTTGTCTGTTTTCTGATGTTTTCTTTCTTGCCATACTCGTCAGATTTTCAGTGCGAAATTACTACATTTTAGGCATACACGCAAATCCATCTGCCACAAAATAAAGGCAGCCCTCACTTTGTGGCAGATGGAAGCGTTTAACCGTCATTTCCGGATGATTTCGCGTATGCGTTCGGTCACTTTTTTGTCAAACGGATGCACGCGTTTTAATTGGCGGGACAGCGACCGGTAGTCCAACGTCCACCCGACTTCCTTGCTGATGATTCGAGCGAGTTCGGGTTGTGAAGTCCACGGTTGATCCGGCCAGTGACGGTGTGTAACGGCCAGTACGGACGATGAATTACGGGCATAAAACTCGATGGCGAGATCGCGATACGTGTTCCTGCGCACTCTTGTGCGCTTTGCCTGCTTTGCAGGGCTTTGCTCTTTTTTCTTCATAAGACAGTTAATTTTAGTTAAACAATACGCGTCCATTTTCGGACGTCTCTACTATACCTAAAATTAACTGTTTTCGGGTTACTTGGAGAAGAAAAAGGGCACAAAAAAACGACCCGCTTCATTGAGCGAATCGCAGGATTGTTTATTGGCTATTGGGTCAAAACCCGAAACGCCGATTTAGCGGTTGAATGTCCTATTCATTGACGGGTTCGTATTTCCTGTCATTGATATGCTCCTAATCGCCGTTTCTGATTACTATTTTCAATCCGATCTGAAGATTGTGAATTATTGGATTGTAACATAAGTTATTACCCGTAATGCTTTCCATACTACGAAAGGCATAATTGTTGTACATACATAAAATACGATGCCAAAAACTTCTGATATACATTTGCCCACATTATAAATACATATCGAATCCAATGAGGGTGTGTCAATAGGTTTTGACACACCCCCTTTTTATCAATAATTGTTGATAATTGTCTTTAATTCTTAGCCATACTGGCACGATCTGCTTCGCTGTATGGTTGACGAATATAAAGATTTTTTGGATAATTTTGGGTAATTTTTGACTTATAAAAAATCCGCTATCGATTTTTGACACACCCTCATTTTATAGTCGCTATAGAGGGACAGAGGCAATGGATTAATCGTTTCGGTTAAGTAGTGCGCCTTGGGCATTGTAGGTTTTGGTGCCTTGTTCGATGAGCAGCACGCCGTTGCGCAGCACTTTCCGAGAGGCGGAGTGCTGCGGGTTGCTGACTGCTTCTATTCCTTCTGCTGCGGGGCGATAGGAGAACTTCACCGTGGAACCGAACCATGTCCCGCACTCACCGCTGAGAACCGGCTGTCCGGCATCGTTGTAGGAAAGAGTGATATTGCCCTCTGTGATGTACCATACAGCATGTGCCCATCCGTAGTCGTCCAGCAGCACCAAGTAGCATGGAATCAGGACATTGCCATATCGTCCGAGAGAGGCGCTGAAGGAGCCTGCCTCTTCACTACCGTTCACGGGATAGGTTCCCGCCTCCGGGTATTCCGCCGAGGTGTACATACCTAAATGCAGGTAAGCGCGCAGTCCGTTGGCATCCGCTTCCTTCTGGCTGAGCATAATGTCCAAAATACCGTCTTTGCTCACCGTTTCGTCTTTCCATTCAATGAGATTCAGAGCTACCGTAACCACCGCTTTTTCTTTCTGCTCGTCGGCGTAGGGTTGGTCCTTCGGGTCCACTTCCTCCTGAGGATAGAAAAGGATATGCGGGTCCTGCACCAGAGTGAACCGGTAGGTGCTGCCGATAGCGTCTTCCATCAGCATTTCGAAGCGCCACAAATCATCTTTTTCCGGCGTCAGCGTGAGTGTAGCGGCGGTGAACTCATATGCCCCGCCGGCAAAGATGTTCATCTCGAAATCCGCCTGGTTTTGCGAAAGCATGATGCCGCTCAAACTGCCATCTTCAAGGGTGTAAGTACCGGCTACCAGTTCCATCGGTTTGGACAAAGTGAGGTCAACCAAAACGTTCGGGTAATCATCGCTCTGACTGAAATCCAGCGTATAAAGGAAACGGCTGTTCGTGCTGTCCGACAGGTTGGAGAGGTATGTCACCACCACCGTGTCAATGCCCAGCGTCACGTGTTCCGGTTCTTTCGGTTGTTCCTCCGGAACATACAGCATGTTATAACTGCGTGCGTTGACCTGTATGGTAGATCCGTTATGCGAAAGCACAGTGCCGGTCACACGGATTGTGTCTCCTTTCGCGTTGTAGCTCACCTGCAGATTGCCGCTCTCCAGATAGTAAGGCGTGTATTGCCCCCAGTCCTCCAGATTGCCGCGTATAGCCACATAGCACGGGTCATCGCCTCTGGTTCCACCCAAATAGCCTTTTGAGGCCGTCAACGAGCCCTGTTTGCCGCTTGCGTCAATCGAATAGGAACCGGCAGGCCATGCCATTGTGTCGGAGAGCAAGCGCAACTCAATCCAGTTATAGGTCTCGTTAGCCATTTCGTTGAGCGTAATCTCTATATAACTGTCCCTCTCACGGAAATGAACGACGTCCGCAATAAAATCGAACGAGACAGGTTCTGCCGGTTCGAAGCGATAGGGGTCTTTCTCCGGCTCCGGATCGCCGGAACCATCCTCGGAGTATTCGAATACAAAATCGCTGATGTTGTATGTGTATGTAGTCTCTTTGCGCGTCGCCTGGATGGATCCTCTCAAGGTACAAGTGCCGTCACCGTTGCTGAGGATAGACAAAGTGATAGCTGCGTCCTCCTCGCTGTAATACCACATATTAACCGGCGATCCGTTCGCTTCCGTCTTATGGACGGAGCATCCGATAAAACCTATGGTTTTGTCTTCGGCGGTGAAAGAGCCGATAGCAGACCGTTTCTCCGGCCATACGTCAAACGAAATGACATACTTGCCGCTCGATGTAGCGGCATCCACGACGACGAAGAAATTATTCTTGTCCACGGTCATATCCGTAATCGTCACTTTCGATGCCGTGAGCGTGAACGCAGCAGCGGCGTTCACCACCGCTGCCACACACAATAGAACTGCTAAAAAGAATCTTTTCATTCTGTCTCTATTTAATTATCGTGCTACGGGAGTACCGAGCATATTAAATTCTTTTCCTTCCCTCTCAATGACGATGACGCCATCGCGCAACACCTTGGTACATTGTGCCTTGTTTTCTTGCAGGTGCTCCACACCCGTGGCTGTACCGTACTCAAAATCGAATGCTTTGATAATATAGGTATTCTCGTTCTCGCAAATCAAGTTGGCGGAGAGGGTATAGGTATTGGCGTTTTTCTTGTTAATCGTGACGGTGGCTCCGTTGGTGACATACGACGAAGTGGTACCGTGCTCTACTTTCGACCATGTGGACAGTTTGTCGTTGGCAACGCTGAACGTGCCGTCCAACTGGTCGGACAGGAACTCGATAACGACGGTGTAGCTGACGTTATGGTCATTTTTGGTGTCCACCAACAGTTGGAAACCGTCCGCCTGCGGGGTGACAGTCACTTTGCTCGGCGTCAGTTCCATCTCATTGCTGTCCTCGTCCCAACCGAACTCGATGCCGGCTCCGTCATTGTCGCTGAAATGGTAGTAATGTACTTCCTGCACACGTTTTTTGCCATAAACGGCGCTATAGTTGGCATCCAAGTCCACACAGGTCAGTGTGCCGCCGAAGAAACTATACTGGTTGACTCCTTTCGATTTGATTTGTATCGTACTCAGCGAGTCGTTGCAAAGGTAACGCAGTTTGCTGATATTCAGGTCTTTGACGTAACTGTTGGTTGCCATGAGTATTTCTGTGCTTTTCTGCGTAGCAAACGAGCCGACGATGGATTCCTCGCTCGGATAGATGGCGAGTTGCACTTCGTAGTCATGTGTTTTGCCGGTCTCGCGGTTCGTGCCGGAGCAGTTCAGAGTCAGGAAATAGCGCAGAACACCGTACTCGGTGTCGGAGTGCTCCACACTGATACCGTTGACGCTCATGTCGTAGTTGGACACTTTCTGCTGATATTCGCCGCCGTTTCCAGAGAATCCGAAGACGAACGGAGTGGGGCTTATGCCTTTCTGCAAAATCTCTTCCTCTGCATAGCAGTAGTTGTAATTGTAGGTGTTTTTGCCGCGGTCGGCGAGTGAAGCTGCGGTAAAGCACAGACGTCCTTCGCTGATGGCGTAGTGCGAGTCATCAATCTTAATGATTGTGAAGGTGGACACAGAATCCGTGCGGAGCAGACGGCGCGTGTTGCCGTAATACAGTTCCGAAGTCACGAGGTTGATGGTCTGGTCATTCACATTGGCGCTGGAACTGTTAGGGTCGGCACCGACAGTTGTGTAAGTACCTTCCAGCGTGCGGTCGTCGGAATTGATGACCAGTTTGACCGTAGTGGTGTACGTGCCTTCCGGCTTGGTGTCGTACTCGGCGATGTTCTTGCATTTCTGCGTCCAGTTCAGCGTGTACTGGTTCTTTTTCGTGCTTGCCAGTGTATCGACACTGATTTCTGTAATCGCACACAAATAATTGTACGTGGTAGCATTAGCCGCCATCGTCAGCGCACATAGCGCAAAGGTTAAAAAACTCTTTTTCATATATTTTAAAGTGTTAAAAAATCTCTGTGGAGTTAGGGTCTATTCCTTCCGTACTGGTGACGATCTCTCCGCGAACACTACCGCAGAATACGTGCATGCTTTGCAACAATTGTGCCTCTGTAACAGGCTGTATATATAGTTTTTTCATAAGTCGTACTATTTTTATTCGTGATTATTGGATACGCATACCCTGCGCGTTGTATTCCTTGCCGTCGCGGATGATGATGATCTGTCCTTCGCGAAGTACTTTCCGTGTATTTGGCGCTTGGCCACCGTCCACTTGGTCCACACCTGTGGCAGAGTTACTGCTTTCGCGGATACGCATCGGTGCACCATGATATAAAGCATTGCCCAGCGGAGTGCTCGGGTCGATATGAACATATACGCGGAAACCGTTTATCGTACCGTTAGCGCTCGGCCAGTAGAGGGTATTGTTGGACGAGAGGAAGTACGTCGTATGGTCTCCTCCGGTCAGCGCGTGCGGGTTGAAGATGCCGTAAGGCTGAACGCCTCCTGCGGACTCTACCTCTACCGGAGTGCTGCATTGGATTTGAACATTGCGGAACGTCAGCGGGCTTAGGCGATCGTCCGAAGTAGCGCCGGCGAAGCGTACGAAGTACGGCTTGCCTGCCTCAATTGACGTCAATTGACGCAGGAACAGATCCACAACATCATCATTCTTTTCCGAGTGCTCAAACTCTTTGATAACGAATCCGTGTAACGGGCAATCCGGGTCAGCTATCTGCGCCGCACTCAAATCGAACGGCAGGCAGATCGTACTGTAGTCGCCGTTGAGCGGTAGCGGACGTTTAATAATCACATTGACCGTCTGACCGATCAGTGCCGCCAGACGTGTCTCATTATCCGTAGCGGTTGCAACATCTTCAAAGACCACTTCCGCTGTAGAGGTCTTGAACTCCACTTTGATAGGCGTACTCTGGTCGCTCACACCGCAATACGAACGCAGGTAGAACTCATAGTCCGTGTTGGCGCTCAGACCGGTCAGATCCAACTCGAGTACACTGCTGCTAATGAGTGTTGCGCTTGCCCAGTCAGGATCGTCTATGCTCCATTCTTTTCTGATATATTGATAGTTAGATTCTGTTGCTCTATCCGAAGCCGACCAACTGATATGTGCACTGTTAGCAGTGATGGCACTGACGGTGAGTCCGGTTGGCTGGCTGCAGGTCACGTAGTCCACGCTCATATTATCTACCCATGCTTGTGCTGATCCTCCTGCATTCGAATAGCGGATAGCGAGTTTGGATGCCTCACCGCTGATGCCGTACAGGTCTTTCTCGAACGGGAACTCGCCGTATCCTGTCTGGTTCGGAAGGGTCTCAATCGCCGTGAATGTCATACCATCTGCAGCTACATAACCCAACTCCATCGTGCAGTCACGATTGCGGTAATGGAACGAGATAAACAGGTCACTGAGACTCGCGTCAAACTCCGGCAGAACAAGTATCTGCTCATTCACACCGTAGAACTTGACGCTGTTGCCTTTGTCTCCGAAATTCGCGACGTATGCATATGCGTCATAACTTACTTGCGGATATTCGGATGCGGATATCCGGCTCCAGTTGAACGGCACTTCGCCTGCTGTCTCGCTCTCAAAATCATTGAAGTAAGGAACGCTCTCGGTAGAACTCGTAACGAAGTATATAGGCGTCGTCCAGTTGCTTTCTGCCTCTTCCGAGCAAGCCGGTAGGAGACGTACCTGATAAGTCTTTGCCGGAGTAAGTCCGGTAATAGTCTTCGGTCCTGCGTAGGCGCCGGAAGGAATAGAAACCGAACTCCAAGCATCCGAACCCGTCTTGTATTGCAGTTTCTTCACGTTGCCACTCCAGCTGATGGTTGCACCACCGCTAATCGGCGCAGCCTGGATATTCAGAATCATATCGCACGGACGCTCTACAACCTCTACGTCGTCCAAGTAAGCGTATTGGTTAAGGGTTGAGAAGTTGGCTACAAAGTAGATCAAAGCGGTCTCACCCGTGAAAGCGGAGAGGTCGAAGATCTTGGTTGTCCAGTCGGCATGAACGCCGGATAGGTCGTTCGGCAGCAGAGCCTTTGTCGAACCTCCGTCAGTGGAGATATACAGATTCACATTTGTTCCGTTGACATTCTTCCATTCGAAGCGCAGGATAGCGTCCTCGCTCAGCGTAATTGCCGGCATACGCAAGGTAGCCTCGCCGCTCGAACCCGTACGCAGTTGTACGGAATAAGCACCGCTCTTCTCATAAGCGGACCAGCCGTAAGAGGAAGTGGTAGTCGCTTCCCAGCATGAAGGCAGTTCCGAACCGTTGCTGAATTCCTCGCTGAACGGCATTGCCGCTGCGGCGCAAAGTGTTGTGAATGACAATGCATCGCTCCAGTTGCTCTGGTCGTCCGCATCGCAATAAGCTTTGACGCGCACGAAATATACGGTGTTGGCACTGAGTCCTGTCAGGTCACGTTGCGCACTTCCGCTAACAGCCTGCTCTGCACTCCAGTCTCCGCCGTCTGCACGGTATTGGAGACGCCAAGCGCTCTCGCTGCTTCCTTTGGTCCAACTGATGCGGGCACTATTGGCGGTCAGGTTGCCTGCTGTCAAGGCGGTCGGTACAGCGCAACTCGATACCTTGTGAACACTCACGTTATCCACGAACATCGCGCCGCCTTCGGAGGAAGTGCCGCTGGTCGGATTGGCGAAGAATTGTACCTTGATGGTCTGACCGCTATAGTCAGCAAGCGAGATTACCGCATTGCTAAATGCACCCGGATAGGAAGATACATTGCCGGAGGGGTAATATACGCCCTTCTCAACGAATGCACCGCCAGCGGAGATTTTCACTGTCAGGTTGCATCCTGCAATCGCCATATTGGCATAATCGAACGCCAATTCGTACTCTCTGCCGTCGTTCGGAATAGCAATCTCCGGCGTGTTCATCAATGCAATACCGCCGTTCAATACGGAGTTATCCATAGCCAGCATGGTATTGCCGAAACGGCTGTATGTACCCCAGATATATCCTTCGTCCCACGAAGAGGATGTTGTAGAAGCGGAATTATCCCAGCAATCAGGAACGATATGATCGCTCAGACCCTCAAAATCGATATTCCACGGAGTGGAAGCGTTTACATTGATGACGCCGCAGAGGGTAGTAAAGGACACATTATCGCTCCACTCGCTCACGCTACCGCCGCAGTCCGCTTTCACGCGCACATAATATAAGGTGTTGGCTTTCAGACCCGTCAGCACTTTGGAGTTGGTCGCAACCGCGATCTCCTCGCCCCAACTGGCAGCATCGCCTTCCGACACCTGTAACTTCCAGTTACTCATGCCGTTCGCGTCCCATGTAATCGTTGCGCCCTCAGACGTCTCACTGCTTGCACTCACGCTTGTCGGCTTGTTGCAAGACGGCTTCTCCCGAACGGTGATATCGTCGATATATACACGACCATTGGACACTCCACCTGTAAAACGAATAGCCATGCGGGCGTTGGAAGGTGCTCCGACAAAATCGATATCTTCTATTTGGCTAAAACTTGCTATTTGTGCCAAATTCCCACTTGTTGCTTCAAAGGTTCCTGCATCGCTGGCGTCAGTCACATAGCCGACTTGCACATTACCATAGTCATACCATTCATCATCAACAGGAGATTTATACCAGAAAGAAATGGCTAAATTACTGATGGGTGTTGTAAATTCGGGGAGTACAGCAATAACATCAGTAGTACTTCCTCCTCCTACCAAACATAAAGCTTTTGATCCGGAATGTTTATACGCTGTACTTGCCATTACATCCGATGTACCTGCGGTGATTTCTTGCCAACAGAGAGGTAACTCCGAAGTTGTTGCACTCTCAAAACCTTCGCTCCATGGGAAAGAAGAAAGTATATCGCACTCTGTAGTAAATTCCGTAGAACGAATCACACTCGTACCGCTCGCGTTTTTGGAAATAACGTAGAATTTGTATCGGGTAGCAGGAGCCAAACCGGAAACAGTGACCGATTTGGTGTTTACATTCACTGCATTAGCCGTCCATAACTCTTCTGTTAGTTCCGTTGTAGCCGGCAAGCATATATATTGCCAAGCGCTCTCGCTACTTGACCAACTGATAGTAGCGGAAGTGCCGGAGATAGCACTACTGCTTACACTTGTCGGTGCAACTGCGTATTTCGGTGTAAAATCGAATGCAAATTGGTTAAACGTAGTGGCTTTTCCGGAATTTCCACTATCGTATCGGTAACTATAAAAATAATTATATGAGTTAGAATTTGATGGACTTGTCTGCTTGAAATGAAGCTGACAATCGGTGTTAGAAGAAGGGTCTCCTATACTATAGTGACCTTCACTTACTTTGTTTATCTTGAACTTCGAAGTCGACGTGTTTAAGGCGCGAATATTGGGTGTAGTTCCATTCATATAAGTCAAATCTGCCGACTTAAGTTTGTTTGTAGAACTGGATAGAGTAGAATAGAGTCCTTCCAGTGTGCGGTCATCTGACTCCAGAACCATCGTCATGGTTGAAGTAAAAGAACTTCCGCCAGAGTTGACGCCTTTCTGCGTAATGTTCAGTGTAAATTGATTGGTGGTGATGGCATCTGACTGAACAACTTCAATACTTTGGATGACAGTGTTGTAATTGTACGTCGCTCCCCAAGCCTTAGTTGTGTTGAGCAAACACAATAGAAATGCCAAAAATGGCACTAAATAATTAATACCTTTTTTCATATATTTAATACTTTTAAATTATATTTAACTTTCGTTAAGGTGTTAAAATATTGCAAAAGTAGATATTTTTTTTGAAATATGCAAATATTTATATCAAAAAACGCAAATAAAATGAATTTTGTAAACATTATTTTGCATTATGCCTGTTTGTCCTGACATTTTGAATATATTTTGTTGCATTTCGTTGCCTTTTGGAACCAAAAACGAGGATTGTGTGTCATTTTTGGCACACCACCGATTATAGTCGCACCAGAGGCACAATAGACGAGATAGATTGTATGGATTTTTTGTAGGTCAACAATTAAAGACAATTGTCAACAATTACCAACAATTATTAATTACAAAGGCGGTGCGTCATTTTTGACACACCGCCGATTTTAGTTGCACCGGACACTCCGGACGCTATATGCTCACTTGTCGGGACAGAGACTATGGATTAATCGTTTCGGTTAAGTTCTGCGCCTTGGGCATTGTAGGTCTTGGTGCCCTGCTTAATGAGCAGAACGCCATTGCGCAGCATTTTCCGGGTCACCGGCGAATGTTGTCCGCCGACAAGGTCTATGCCCTCCGTATTCTTGCATAGCACCGCCATCGGGATAAAGACAGTTGCCGCTTCGGGACTGGACAACTCAATATAGGCCTCATGGACACCCTCCAAATCGCTCTGGAATCCGACTGCCAGTGCACCGCCTTCGGCAGGAAGCGTCTCGCTGGACACCTTGAACTTGTTATAATTAGCTCCCTTGACAGCCACGTCAATAGGCGCGGAGAGGTTCTTACCGGTCACGTTTATCTGGCCGACTATCTTCACTTCGTTCAACGCTACCGAATCAATGATTTGCGTCACGTCCACACTGATGACCGGCAGGTCGGTGCGTCCCCAGCTTACATCGTCCACATAGTAGGTTACCGCGCCATCTGTTCCATTCGGACCGGCATAACGGAAGGCCATATGGAACACATCTGCCACAGTCTCGGCATACGGCGCCAGATCCAGGAAGAACGTCTGCCAGTCCTCATTCGAGTCGCTCGTCTGCGGGATAGCAAAACTTTCTGTCAGGTTCTGGAAACGGAGGTGCTCCGGCTGTTTGGGATCTACATAATAAACCTCGAAAACAGCCTGGTTATCTTCATCCGGCATATATTGTCCCATTACGCTGAAGGTGAACAGTTTGCTCTCTGCGTTCTTGTAGTCGAGTGGCGGTGTGACGAGCCACATCTCCCATTCGCCGGTGCTTTCTTGCCCGGACTGGTACGCAGTAGCCTTGACAAAGGTGCCGTCTCCTTCGACGCTCTGTGTTTGGGATGCGTCAAAGCCCCACCAGGGACGTGCATCCGCTGCCGCCACGTTTTGCCATCCTTCACCGCTCCAGGGTTTGTTGTGAACAACGTTGTCGAAGCCCTCTATCATCAGTTTGAGAGGCGCCGAATCGTCCCATACGAAATCGTTTGCCCATGAGTCTTCCTCTGTGTCGGACGACTCCGCTTTTCCGTTCAGCAAGACCTCCACATCCTCGGCGTCTTTGGTGTAGATAATCACCTTGGACTGGTAACTGCCCGCCTCTTTGGGTGCAAAGCGAACACTCACTTCGCCGGTGCTGTTGGGCGCCATCATCGTGGCATCAATGGTGAACGCCGAGCCTTGTATATGCTCTACTTTCAGATAGACAAAATCAGTGCATTTCTCGCTGCTGACGCTGATTTTTTGAACCTGTTCTGATCCAGCCGTAGTCTGGAATAGCGGCAGTTCGCTCGGCGAAACGGTAATGACCGCTTTCTCTGCGGGTGGTTCTTCCTCGCCGTTTCCCGCATAGATGAGGCTGAACCGGTCGAACAAGACGTCCGCATTGGCAGCGCTCACAATCGTCCGGACGTAGAAATAGCGTCCGTTCTGAGGCATCGTCGTGGTGATTTCTTTCTCTACCCATCCATCTGTGGCAGCGTTAGCCAGTTCGACTTGCAGGATGTCCGCCTCATGTTTTTTCATTTCCTCCGCATCACCACCGGGTTTGGGTACCCAATAGCAATCCAGTTTGAGCGTTCCGTCCTTCAAATCAACGGCTTTGTAGTGTATCGTCAGTTTGAATTGGTCACCGGCTTCGAAGGCATCCATGACTACTTCCTGATTCAGAGTCCCGTTTTTCGTTGTCGGGCGGAGGTGCATGGACACTTCGCCGTCTAATTTATCTTCCTTGTCCGCCGAAGCACCGAAAGCGCTCCATGCCCAATCGTCGAAACTCGTCTGCTCTCCGAACATAGGGTTGCCGGATACGCTGAATTCCTCAAAGCTGCCGTTTTTCAACAGTTCGGTGCCAACTGCCGGTTTTTCGCCTCCTTCTCCACCGGGTTGCTCAGGGTCGGGATTCTCGGGATCAGGGTCCACGGGATCCGGATCAATCGGGTCCACCGATTCCTCTTCGCCCTCTTCTCCGAACAGGTTCTTCCATGCCGTGGCAATGCGCAACTCGTCGGCTAACAGTTCCGCTTTGCCGCTGGTTGACGAGTAGAACAGGAAACTGCCCACATTGGCTGCGTCGGCTTTGGTTCCGGCTCCTACCTCGTCGCCGTTGGTGTTCTTTGCCGACTGTTTGCAGGTCAGCGTCGGAGCTGGTTTGGCTCCTTTGGCGGGGTTAAGATACAGATACACAATATCGTTTGCGTCGCCCGTGACGAAGCGGTATTCCATCACGACAAGGTATTTGCCGAACGCCAACTCGTCCGTATAGGACACATACACAGGGGACTCTGTGCTTTTGCCGATGCCGAACTGGAAACCATTATTTTTCTTTTGAACGTACAGGCGCGCGAAATGGTTGCCGGCAGTACTTAATCCTTGCTTGTCAGGAGCCATTGCCCACACGTAGTCACGGCTGGCAGCGGCTTTTACATCCAGAATAGCCGCGACATAAACGGATCCGTTGCTTACGTTTTCGGACAACGGACGTGCCACTTTCTTGCCGAAACTGGCTTTGAATTCCACACTGCCGCTACCGTCTGTCGCGTCTTTGTATCCCTCGTAAACAAGGTCGGTGGCGTTCAGGTAAACCTGTCCGCTACCGCTGATGTTTGTCCAACCGGAAGAATTGATTTCTCCGCTGGGAACGTCACTCGTTTCAGAAAGCGTTTCTGTTCCTTGACCGAAATGCTCTTCCAATACCACTTTCGCCTCGATGCCGCTCACTGCTAACATACCTGCGACTAACAAAGTCAAAATCTTTTTCATATATTCTGTTTTTTAAGGGCCTTCTAAAAATTCCACGTTTTTAGGATAAAAGCCCGATTAATACAAATTTGGCACTAAAAATTTCAATGACTACGGATGCGTTTTGGGACAACAACCGCTATTCAGCCGACAAAAGTACTGCTTTTTTTTGAATTAAGCAAACAAAATGTAAAAAATCATACAAAAATATTGAAAAATGTAAGAAATATTTGTATAATTCAAAACTTTTGCATACCTTTGCGGGCGTTTTCGGGCAATTCCGTAATCACGACTGATTTAACATTCCAAATATGAAAAAAGGTCTATTGGCACTTTCTCCGATAGCAGCGATGATTTTGCTGCTTATAGGAAATTCCATATACTACGGCGGAGTGAGCAATGCTCCCCTTTTGTTGGTTTTTGTTCTCACGGCGATGGTGGCTATTGCCGTCACGCGTGGGATCCGTTTCAAGGAACGGGTCTCCGTTTTTTCGCGTGGAGCAGGCAGTCCTAACCTGCTGCTTATGGTATGGATTTTCATGCTTGCCGGTGCTTTTGCCGCGTCCGCCAAAGAGATGGGAGCCGCCGAGGCGATGGTCAACCTCACTCTTCGTATCTTGCCAGCCCGTTTCGCGCTCACGGGTCTTTTCCTTGCCGCATGCCTCACTTCCCTCTGTATGGGCACTTCCGTCGGAACGATAGTAGCGCTGATGCCTATAGCAGCCGGGCTCGCGGATAAGACCGCGATGGCGCTTCCGCTTGTAGCTGCCGCTGTCGTCGGAGGAGCTTTCTTCGGAGACAATCTCAGTTTTATCAGCGACACCACGATTGTCGCCACGCAGACGCAGGGATGCAAGCTGAGTGACAAGTTCCGTTTCAACATCGTCATGGTTATTCCTGCCGCTCTCATCGTAGCTGTGCTATATGTTTTTCTGGGCACTTCCGCGACCGATGGGTCCTTTTCATCTTTCACTTTTCACCTTTCATCTTTCCCCAAGGTCCTCCCTTATCTGGCAGTCTTGGTCACCGCCGCTTTCGGGGTCAATGTGCTGGTAGTCCTGGCTCTCGGCTGTGCGCTCACATGTCTCACCGGCATACTGGACGGCAGTTACACCCTCATGGGATGGATTGACAGTTCCCTCACGGGCGTGATGGGCATGAGCGAACTCATTCTGATCTCCATGCTTGCCGGTGGTATCTTTGCCCTCATCAGTCATAACGGAGGAATGGAATTTGTCATTGACCGTATTACCCGGCGCGTCCGTTCGCGCAAGGGAGCGGAATGGAGCATCTGTGCCCTCGTTGCTTTTGCCAATGTATGCACGGCGAACAATACCATCGCTATCCTCTCCGTAGGAGATATCACCCGGCGCATCGCCGAGCAGTTTGATATTGACCCTCGCCGCAGTGCCAGTCTGTTGGACACTACCAGCTGTTGTGTTCAAGGCATACTGCCTTATGGCGCCCAACTGCTCATGGCGAGCGGACTGGCAGGCATCAGCGCCATGAGCATAGTGCCTTATCTCTTCTACCCCGCTCTCTTGGGAATCACCGTCGCTGCCACCATCGTTTTCTCCAAGCGTTGTTAGCTTTTGGCTATTGGCTGATAGCTGTTAGCTGTTGGTGTTTTGTTCTGGCTGATTTTATTTGTGTTTATCGCTTTGAGTGCTTAAACTCGCAGAGTAACAAAGTGTTAATAAAAACTGTCTGTAAGCTTGCTTGCAAGCAGGTTTTATTGGCAATTTGTACAGGAAGCACCGCTTCTAAAGCACTCAAAGGGTTTATCTATGTTTATTTTCTTTTTTATGGGACACTCGTGATATTGTTCTCTGAGTGATTTGTAACATTAACTTTGCAAAAATGAGATTTTCGTAACATTTTGTTGCATTTATTTGCATACGTGCGCGAAAATGATTAATTTTGCACGCTATTTTGTTTTTTTTGTAGAACATATACCTGTTCTTGCAAAATAATAAAGTCCTATCCGCTCACGTTTGTCGGATTAAAACTCAAAAAATAATTAACAAAAATATTAATCAAATTTAAGTATTAGTCTTATGAAAAAAAGATTTACTTTTATTCTTACTCTCGCCGCCTTGCTCTGCCTCGGCACAGGTAATTTGTGGGGAGATGAACTGACCGTAGCGGATAAAACGAATTATAATTCGAATTGCCCGTTGTATGGTAATTGGGCTGACGCTTATCAACGTTGCCAAGTCATTTACCTTTCATCTGAATTGGCTGCAATGAATGGTAATAACATTACCGGCATGACTTTCTATCTTAAAACGAAACCGACAAAAGCGTGGAGTGGAAGCGAGTATCACATTTTACTTTCTGAGGTTACGGCTTCTTCATTTTCGGGAAGCTGGAATACAGAGGCAACAGGAACCGAGGTCTTGACATGCGCTTCTTTAGATGGAACGTCGGGTACACTGACCCTAACTTTTACTACCCCATACACGTATAATGGCGGTAATCTATTGTTCGAATTACAGGATAAAGGAACTGGAGAATATGCCAATTCATCATTCTATGGAGATAGTAATTTAGGAAATAGATCTGTTAGTGGTTATAATTCCTCCAGTTTTGCAAGCGTATCGGCTACTAATCGTGCGTTCTTGCCAAAAACAACTTTTACCTACGAACCCGCCGGTGCAGTAGGTTGTGCAAAACCCAAAACTTTGAGCAAAAGTGCAATAAGTGCCACTTCTGCAACTTTTACTTGGGCTAAAGGTGGTGATGAGACATCTTGGCAATGGATTTGCTTGCCTGCTGCTACAGCTGTAGATTGGAATAGTGCAAATGTCCAAACAACCTCTTCTCCTTCTGCTTCCGTTTCAGGTTTAAGCGCAAATACGGATTACAAATTTTATCTTCGTGCGGATTGCAGTTCGGAGCAAAGTGCAGAACTGGTAAATGCTTTCACTACTCCTTGCGCCGACTATGCGACTGCTGATCTTCCCTTTGAGCAGAATTTCAACGGATTGACCGCAGGAACGGGATTAATCCCTGATTGTTGGTCGAAAGTGGCAAATGGTAATTACCCGTATATTTATAGTTCTGGAGGAGTAGATAACTCCAAAAGTTTGTATTTCTCAGGCGGAGCATCTGCTACTTCTTCTATCATCATTCTGCCCCATTTTGAAGCACCGACTAATTCATTGGTGATTTCGTTGGCATATAAGAATAGTTCGGCGTATTCTTATTATGCACAGTTTAAAATTGGTTATATGACCAATCCGGAAGATGCATCTACTTTCGTGTCTCTTAAAGCACTTGAGCGGAAGGATGAATGGACAGAAGAAAACAAGTTCGCTTTAACGAGCGCTCCGGCAAACTCGTATATTGCTATTCAGTATGCTGGAGGTTCATACACCGGCACGGGATATCTTGACAATATAAAGGTTGCTCTGCCTTCTTCTTGTACTGATCCGTCTGAGGTTAGCGCGGTAGCAGCATCGGCTACTTCGGCTACCGTTTCGTGGACAGAGAATGGTTCTGCTTCTGCATGGAACATTCAATATTCAACCGATAACTTCGCAACTCATACTGACTTTAATAACGTATCAACGAATCCATACACCCTTACCGGTTTGAGCGGCAACACAACATATAAAGTACGTGTACAGGCTAACTGCGGTAGCGAGCAGAGCGATTGGGTTGCTTCAGGTGAGTTTTCAACTCCATGCGAGGCGGTTGATGGTATTGGTTTCTCTCAAGATTTTGAGTTAGAAACAGCCGGTAGCGGTAAGATTCCTGGTTGCTGGCAGAAAATAACCAATAATAATTCTTATCCGCAGATTAGCAGTACTTCATCTTATCAGAAGACAGGTAGTACTAAATGTTTATACTTCTACGGAGGTGTAACCGGTTCTTCCGAGCAGATCGCTATTTTGCCTCCGTTTACTGAAGCTACTAACACATTGTATGTAACTTTGGATTATTCACAAGGTTACTATGATAGTTATTGGGGAGAAACATATGACTATTCCGGCTCCAATTATGGTCAATTGTCAGTAGGATACGTAACTAATTCTACATTTACTCCACAAGAATCTTTGCCGCGAGTTAGTGCTTACGCTACTGCAAGTGTGGCATTGACCAATGCACCGGCAGGTTCGCGTGTTGCAATTCAATATTCAGGAGGATCAAGTGCTGGATATCTGTTTGTAGATAATATTTCTATTTCTGCTATTCCTTCATGTGTGGCTCCATCTGGTGTAAGTTGTTCTGCAACAGCTTCTGACGAGATCTCAGTCTCATGGACGGCTAATGGTAGCGAAAGCGCTTGGAAAATCCAGAACTCTTCGGATAACGGAACTTCATGGAGCGGTGAAATTGCTGCAAGCACAAATCCTTTTACTTTGACAGGATTAAGTGGTAATACCGATTACATCGTTCGAGTGAAAGCAATTTGTAGTGGAGAGGATGTGAGTGATTGGAGTGCTTCGTCTGCTCTGATTCATACACCTTGCGGTCCTGTAGATGCAAGTGACTATAATGAGACCTTCGAGGCATCTGCTACAGGTAGCGGTAAATTACCTGACTGTTGGCAGTATAAAGAATCTGTATATCTATATAGTACAACTTATCCCTATGTGTATAGTAGTAGTTCCTATGCATACGCAGGCAATAACTCCTTGTATTTCTATGGTGGCATAACTGGAACTTCTGAGCAGAGCGTTCTCCTGCCTGCAATGGATGCAGCACTTAACAGTTTAACCATTGAGTTCTATTATAAAGATGCAGAAAGCCCTTGGAGTACACTTGCTAAATTTGTAGTAGGTTACATTGCTGCCGATGGTACTACTTTTGTTCCGGTAGAGACCTTGGGTTATGCAGATAATTACACGAAATACAAGAAAGACTTTTCTTCTGTCCCTGCTGATGCGAAATATATTGCTATCCGTTATGCTGGTGGTGCATCGTCAGTTGGTTATGGCTATTTGGACAATGTCCGTGTTTATCCTACGCCTAACTGCATTGATCCGAGCGGTGTAACTGTTTCTAACGTAACTTCTACTACTGCCGATGTGGCTTGGACGGAGAACAATAGTGCAACCGTTTGGAAACTTCAAATCTCTAATGACGGATCGAGTTGGACAGATGTAAATGGTGGCGCAGACATTACCACTAATCCTTATCAGTTGACCAACTTGGCTCCGAACCAAACTACCTATTATGTTCGCGTCAAATCTATTTGCGGCGCAAGTGATGAGAGCCCGTGGAGTGCAACTTCTGCTCCGTTCCAAACAGAATGTGAGGCTCGTAGTATGCCGTTCTCGGAGAACTTCAATGGTTTGACAGCGGGTATTCCTACTTGTTGGGATAATAGTGAGGGAACAACTGCTACGGCTTCATACAAGTGGAATTATTACGCAACAGGTCATGAAGGCGCTGGCGTACAATTTGATTCGTATAATAATCCAGGAGATAAAACGAATATCTTGAAAACGCCTGCCATTACTATTAGTGAAGCAGCTATGCTTGACTTCTGGTATATGAATGCCGCAGGTGGAGACCTCTCTGTTTATTACTCAATTGATGGTGTTAAACAGGATGCTGCTCTGGCTTCCGGTCTGACAGGAAAGTCTGAATGGACACAAGCATCTTTCAATTTACCGAATACTTGTGTTGGTCATGACGTAGTGATTATGTTCCAGGGAACGAGTAACTATGGTTATAGCAACATCTTTTTGGATGACATTCAAGTTATAGAGCAACCTGCTTGTCCTGCTGTTAATGTAACAACTCTTGCTGCAAGTGCTGTTACAGCAAATAGCGCTACTATTGCTTGGACGGCTGGCGATGCTGAAACCGCATGGAATCTGCAATACAAAGCAGATGGCGGAGAGTGGAGCGATGTGGTTGAAATTAGCACTACTCCTTCTTGTGCGCTTAGCGGTTTGGCTGCAAATACCCTGTACTTTGTACGCGTACAAGCGAACTGCGGAGATGCTACTAGCGCATGGACTGCTGACGATGCCTTCTCGTTCCGTACGGATTGTGAGGCGGTTGCGGTTAGCAAAGCTTCTCCTTGGAACTATGATTTCGAGGATACGAATGACGGTTTCATGCCGTTGTGCTGGGAGCGTACGGAACCATACGCAAACTATGGTTATCCGGTTGTAGCAGAGTATTCGTATTACGCGCAAAGCGGTGATAAGTACCTCAATTTCAGAACTCCGGGACGCAGCGGTTCTTCTTACACAGAGGATGCTATCCTGCCTGTATTCAATACGGAAATCAAGAACCTGAAAGTATCGTTCTCGTATTTCAATTCTGGTACCACTTCTAACTATGGACAGTTGGCTATCGGTTATGTAGTTGGCGATGCGTTCATGCAAGTAGGTGACTTGCTGGCACAAGTAGATGATTATACTTTGGTAGAGCGTGAAATGCCGAACGATGCTCCAGATGGTGCTCGTATCGCAATCCGTTGTATTGGTAGTACCAAAGGTAGCAGTTACACAACAACCGTTTATGTAGATGACATTCAAGTTAGCCTCAAGCCGACATGCTACACTCCGACGGAATTGGCTGCTGTGGCTACTTCTAATGGTGCCGTGCTCACTTGGACAGCTGGAAAGGACGAAACGGAATGGCAAGTTCGTTACAGTGTAAAAGATGCAGACTCTTGGATTGTAGTATCGGACATTGCAAGTACCACTCACACCTTGACCGGTTTGACGGTAGATGTGGCTTATGAAGCACAAGTTCGTTCGTTCTGCGGTGGTGAGGATTACAGCGCTTGGTCCGCTTCTGTGAACTTTACTCCGGTTTGTGGTGCAGCTCCAACCAACTTGGCTGTTTCGGCTCGTACAACTAATAGTGCAACCCTCACTTGGGAAAGTGCAGAGAGCGCATTCTTGCTCCAGACATCGCTTGACGGAGATAACTGGGAAAGCCCGATTAATGTCAATGCCAAGACTTATAACTTGATTGGTCTTAACGCAGGTACCACTTACTACGCACGCGTCCAAAATGCTTGCGGCGGTGAGTATGCTTCTGCTTCCTTCACTACTTGGTGTGGTCTCAAAGACGCTGCTGAACTGCCGTTGGAGATTAATAACTTCACCACTGTTCCCGAGTGCTGGCAAATCGCTTTTGTAGGAGAGTATTCCGGCATTGCAAATGATAAGATATTCTTCTACGGTGATGCAGAGCAAATGGCGGTACTGCCGGCTTATGACATTGAGTTGAACAAATTGTCCGTCACGTTCAGTTTCACTCCGTCGGCAACCAATCTTGAGTTCGGTTATATTGATGAACCGAATGGTGCTTTCCACGCCTTCGCTTCACAACCGGCTTCCGACGTAGAACTGAATCTGGAGAACGAAGCGGCAACGGCTAAATACATTGCTATCCGTTATCACGACGGCGGTGCATACACCTCCGCTTCTATTTCCGCTATTTCTGTCCGCAAGACTCCGACCTGCCTCAAACCGACAGACCTTGCTGTAAGCAGCATTACTGCTAATAGTGCTTCTGTTTCTTGGACGGAGAACGGTACCGCTACCGCTTGGAACCTGCAATATAAGACCGGCTCGGCAGACTGGACGACAGTAGCCGTTTCCGAGAATCCTTACAGCCTCTCCGGCCTTGAGCAAGGTACTAATTATAAGGTACGCGTACAGGCTGCGTGCGCAGGAGACGAACTCAGTGACTGGAGCGACGAAGCTGAATTCACCACTTCGTGCAGCGGTATTGCTTCCATCCCATGGGATGCTGACTTCAGCACGAATCTGTCCAATTGTTGGACCATCCATTGCGAAAGCCCCGAATACTACTCGCCGACAGTGTACGACGGTTTGCAGATTCCTGGTGGCAATGGCGGACACAGCAACGTGGTTGTTCTGCCCGGATTCAGCACAGATATCAAGGGCGCAACTATTACGCTCCGTTACCGATGCGATGCGGCAGCAGGAAACGCTACTCCGCAAATAGGTTATGTGACCTCGAAGGAGGACGCTTCTTCCTTCGCAGTCCTTACTGACGGAGCGGATGAGATTGGTAGGTTGGAGAAGAGTTCCGGCTACAAGACCGTATATCTGCCGCTGAGCGCACTGCCCAATGATGCAAGCAACCTTGCTATCAAGTATGCGGACGGTACAAGCGAGGGCAGCCTCTATATCGCAGAGCTCCGCGTATCACACGTCGAGATCTTTGAGGATGTAGAGGATGCAAACAACGTATCACGTTTGGAAGCCTTGAAATCAGCCGGACCGATTGATGCTGTCTTTGCGCGTCCTATTCTCCGCGATGGGCACTACAACACCCTCTGTCTGCCGTTCGACCTTAGTGCTGCACAATTGGCTGACAGCAAATGTCCGTTCAACGGATTCGAGGTTCGTAACTACGACCACTCCGATGTCGATGTCAATAACGATATAGTAGATATCTACCTGCGTACCGTGGGCAGCATCGAGGCAGGAAAAGCTTGCTTCGTACGTCTGGAAGGCGGTTCGCTCGACCGTCTCACATGGGCGGACTTCCGCGACGTGACTATTTCGGCAAGTACGGTAACGCCAACGGACGACAACGCAGCGGGTATCCACTATATCGGTATCTTCGACCCGTATGACCTGATTGGCAATAGTTCTGCCAACTTGTACCTCTCTACAGACAATGCATTGTATATCCCGGCAAGTGATACCAAGATGAAAGGCTTCCGTGCATACTTCGGGGTAGATGCAGGTGGACCGGCTTCCGCTCCTATCCGCAGAGGCGCACAGGTTCGTATCGTTGAGCACAAGGATAGTGCAACGGACATAAATGCAATATCTAATGGAAACGTACAAGCGGAGAAACGCATTGAGAATAATCAGGTTATCATCATACGTAACGGCATCAAATATACCGTTCAAGGACAGATGATACAATAAAAGTGGAATGTATAATGTTAAAAAAATGAAAGTTATGAAAACAAAACAATATATCCAGCCCTCAATTGACGTGACGGACATTCAATCTTGTTCCACGATATGTGTATCTCCAACGCCAACTCCTGATCTCCATTTGGGTGGAACGGGCGACTATGAGATTATCTAATCTTCTCATTGGCTAAACTCTCATCAGCGGCACGGCTTCGGCTGTGCCGCTTTGTATAAAAGGAGACGGGGAATTGGGACGCCGGATGGTATCCGGCACAATGGACGAAGCTTTCTTATTATTGGGCACAAACGACAATGATTCAAAAAATCAATCGCGCACGGAGGGCGCGAACAGAGGACAACGCGGACAGCATTTTTTATAGATAACGCAGATTAGATAAAGATAACACGACAGAAGGGTTTTGCGGGTTTTGGTCAAATTTTAGTGCACTGTTGGAAAAATGTTCACATAAATTTGCACATATCAGAAAAAAGTTGTACCTTTGTAGCCGATTTGTAAAAAGAGCAAAAAAATGAAACGACAGATAGCGATAATAGCAGGAGGGGACAGCAGCGAGCATGAGGTATCGCTGCGTTCGGCCGCGGGCTTGTATTCGTTCATGGACAAGGAGCGTTACGACATAACAATTGTTGTCCTGAAGGGGAAGAAATGGGTTATCGGGAAAATCGAGAACGGAGCAGTTCTCATTAGTGATTGTGAGATAGACAAGAATGATTTTTCCTATACGTGCGACGGGGTGAAACATACGTTCGATTTTGCGTATATCACTATTCACGGCACACCGGGCGAGAATGGTATTCTGCAGGGTTATTTGGACATGATAGGTCTTCCCTACTCCTGCTGCGGGGTATTGGCGGCGGCGCTGACGTTCAACAAATATGCGTGCAACCATTACCTGTCCTATTTTGGATTTCATATAGCCAACAGTATGATTCTCCGCGCCGGACAGAAATGGCCGAACGCGCCCAAGATAGCCGCCACGTTAGGACTGCCCTGCTTCATCAAATCGAACGTAGGCGGTTCCTCTTTCGGTTGCACAAAAGTCAAGAGCCTTGAGGATGTCGAACCAGCCATAGCCGCAGCGTTCAAAGAAGGTGACGAAGTTATCTGCGAAGCATTCATGCAAGGCACAGAAATCACCTGCGGCGTATATAAGACGAAGGACAAAGCCGTCGCTTTCCCCATCACGGAGGTCGTAACGCATAATGAGTTCTTCGACTATAACGCGAAGTACAAAGGCGAGGTAGACGAGATCACGCCGGCGCGCATCCCTGACGCTATCCGCGATAAGATCCAAGCCGAGACGCTGCGTCTATACGACATCATCGGCGCACAAGGTATCATCCGCGTGGATTGGATTATTACCGGCGATAAGATTAATCTCCTGGAGGTGAACACGACGCCGGGAATGACGCCGACGAGTTTTATTCCGCAGCAGGTACGGGCCGCGGGGCTGGAGATGAGGGATGTGCTGAGCGATATTATAGAGAATAAGTTCTCGTAAAAATACGAGAAAAGTGCACAATGGTTGATATTATCAAGGAAATAGAGAATCTGGACTGGAGCAAGGAGCCGAAGGGCTTGTATGAGCCGATCGCGTACACCTTGGCTTCCGGCGGAAAACGTTTGCGTCCGACACTCGCGCTCATTGCAGCAGAGGCGATCGTGAACGAAGGGTTGCTGAACGGCGATGCGATAGCGCACACGGTTCCGGCCGCCTTGGCGCTGGAGATCTT
>ONQO01000004.1 GCA_900319995.1 uncultured Bacteroidales bacterium | reverse complement strand
TCGCAACCGGTCTATGGGAATAATTAATTCTACAAGCATTTTTTTCACCTCCTTTCTGTTGTTTATCATTCATTTTACTGACTCTTACCACTCTTTTACTAGACAATCTCGCGACCATTACGCGACCATTACGGACGTCACCGTACCGTCTTTTTCGCGTGTTTTTACCCTGTTACTCCCCCTCCGGTTGACAGGGTTGCAGAGCCTCTTAGTAGGTCTATACCTATTATATAGGGTATAGACTACCCTACTAAGGGGGCTTCACTGCTACCCGTCAAAATTCAGTGTAGGCTCATTCATTTTCGGACCGGGAAGGTAATATACCTCGCGGTCTGATACCGCTCTGCGAATGAGGTATCCTTGATGTAACGCGGAGACT
The DNA here is from genome assembly GCA_900319995.1 of uncultured Bacteroidales bacterium. Lineage (GTDB taxonomy): Bacteria > Bacteroidota > Bacteroidia > Bacteroidales > Paludibacteraceae > Colicola. The sequence goes on along the minus strand of ONQO01000004.1, from coordinate 69,289 downwards.
AATAACCCACCGTATAGGCTGTCATTGCGTATTCCGTAGCGCATCATCACCTGAGCCTTCAGCGCACCTGCACGCATCTCGCTATGCCCCATCAAACATGTGCGGAATATCTCACACGCGTCCAAACTTGTACTCTCTTTGTTGGGTGCTCCGGGCGTCAGACCGGAGTCTTCCTCTACGCTGGTGCAGGCGACTGGTAGCCCGTTGGCATCCAAACAGAACTGCACCTTCCCGTGCATGGTCTGTGGTGTTTTCGTTCCGGCTGCAAAGATACGGAAATTTATTGATATATGCGTTTCAAATTTTTGAAACGGCATCTTGATGAGGGGATTGCATGAACCGGATAGCCCAATAGATGGTAGCGCGAGATGCTTGGAATTCATAGGATATCTCGGTGTAACTGAGATTCGGATGGGCAAGATAGAATTCGTAATACTCCATCCATTGGGCATAAGAAGGCAAACCGTACTCTTTTGTGAGTGTTTGAAGTACGCCCTGTTGATGCAGAGCGCAAAGAAAATCATATTTTGTCATAAAGTACACCGGAGACGGAATGCCCGTGGCAACGTGCCAACGAGTGTGTCTCTGGGTCAAAAACCGAAACGCCGATTTAACGGTTGAAAGTCCTATTCCTTGACGGGTTCTTATTTCCTGTCATTGATATGCTCCTAATCGCCGTTTCTGATCTATACTTTAAGCGGTCTATAGGCCATTACCATTCTTGGACCACTCTCATCCGTTTTCCTGTCTATTATTCTTCATAGATGCCTGTTTTAGTTGAAAAATCATCCATCTCTTAAATCGCGTGCTGATTCTTGATTTAGATACATTATATATGCATCTGTCGATGTTAATATCGTCATGTATTGGCTTTTGTAATTCCCTTTCTATACTTTTTCGGTTTTTCCGATTCACAGCAGAACAAAGGAATTGTATGAAATTTGCAGCAGAATCAGATTCTATGCGACAGAATAGATATTCATTTCGCAGTTCAGTCATCTCTGCATTAACTTCTAATGAATCTGCAAACCATAGAATCCATTCAGAGTCTGAATATGTATCACATATATTATTCTCAGTTTTCGCCTGTAATGATTGCGTCATGTGAATAGATAGAAAAACGAGAAATATAATTTGTATGTAAATTTTCATTTCCTTTTTCCTTTCGCATCCTTATCGCGTTTGATAAAAATCCGCTCCCCGTTTTTACACATATGGTGTTCCGTAAAATTACCGTTTGAATGATACTCTACATAATAAAAAACATTACACTCACATATTTCTAACTATGTATAATTTACAACAAATCAAAGCCCAAAATAAAATGACATAACAGCCATATAATGCCCAATACTATGGCCCAGCAAAACGCTATAATCCCTAAAAAAATACGATATTCCATTGATGATTCGTAATGATCTTCAAATGACCACGCGACAAAGTATAATGGGATTAAATGAAGAATTGCAAGAATCCAGAATCTAGTAGTAAGCACTTCCTCCCATGGAATATGTTTTCGGGTTTTAATTGAACAAGCAATAGATCCGAATATCAATATGGTAAGAAGAATCGTACTAATGATTCTCGTGAGATTTGGTTTCATAGCTTTTTTGCAATGAATGAGTTGTTGACAGTGCAGAAGAGCCTCTGTTTAAATGCTTGGCTCCATATTTTATTTCTTGTAGAGGAATTATTTTATTTGTCCAGAAAGTTATCAAACTTACTATTGCAAGTAGATAAATCTTTTTCATAACTGTACAACTTTATTAAAACAATTTATAGTATTATTTGACGCTGCAAAGGTACGACTTTTTTTTGACATGCGCAAATTTCATCCTACTTCGGACTGACGTAATTACGCCCGTAGGAACGGTAAGAATCTTTCTCTATCTCTATGTCCGGCTCATTGAACAAGGTCAAATGGGTAAGTTGCCAAGCGAGATATTTGATTTTCATGCCTCGATCCAACCATTGTTTCTCATAATGAGTCTGTAAAGCTCGTGCGTCATCAAAGATGGAAGATGGAAGACTGGAGACGGCAGATTCTTTCCCATACAAATCATCTGTGTCGGCAATCACCGGATAGGAATTAAGCCGCAGCATCTCTCTGGTATAGGTATAGAGGAACGGACTGTCGGTTTTGAGGTGCATAAGACCGCTGGGTTTGACAATACGCTGATAGCGCTGCATGAACCATGTGCTCGTCAAACGCTTGGTGGCTTTCTTCATCTGAGGGTCGCAGAAAGTAATCCATATTTCGTCGATTTCATCGGAAGAAAAGAAGGAAGTAATGAACTCTATGTTCGTTCTCAGAAACGCCACATTTTTCAATTCTTGCTCAATAGCCTCACGCGCGCCTGCCCACATGCGCGCTCCTTTTATATCTACGCCTATAAAGTTCTTTTCCGGATATTTCTTCGACAATCCCACCGTATATTCACCACGACCGCAACCCAACTCCAACACAATCGGATGGTCATTATGGAAATACTTATCGCGCCAATGACCCGCCATGGGAAACGGTGTTTCCTGCGTGCCGCATTGGAACACATTGGAGAGAGTCTCCATTTCAGCGAACTTTTTCAGTTTGTTCTTGCCCATATTAACCCATTGCTTTCGAACTTCTATTTCCGACTAATTTTTGATTATCTCCACTCCCACATCCGTCACTCCGCGAAGAAGTGTGTCTCTCATACCGTGCTGGATCTCCAGATAATACGCGCCCGTATCTGCAAAATGCTTATTCTCCTCCAGTAACACTGGCATTTCTATGAATCCGTGATGACGCTCTCCCAACCACTGTCCGCGGTCATCCGCCAAATAGAACTCTAAGGTGTCGCGGCATAAACTATCCCCTGCAAAAAGCCACATGTTCTGGTAGGGATATGATCCGTTATGGCGTATATAGACAATGATGCTATACGATGCGCCCGCATCATCAATGGAATAGTCAAAACGAGCCACCGAGTCCATATGCCATTTCTCTTGAGAGACAATCGATCCTCCGCCACAGGATATCGGAACGAAACGACTATAGACCATATCGTTTCTGCACGAAGTAAACGATACTAACGACATCGCTGCCAACATAACGGCTAACCACCTGACGGTTCTGTGAGTGCCAAACTCGTTGGCGGACTTACTTTTTCTCATTTTTTATTCGATCGTTTTTTCTTTTTGTCAAATCGCGTTACATCGCCATGACCTGTCTGATAACCTATTTCCGCCGATATAGCACGTATTCCTGCCAGCGTGTCGGGCTTTTCTCCTTTCCGGTTCATGGCTATAATCTCATGCGCACGGGCCGCCGAAAGCGTTGTCAGATTGACGCCGCTTTGAGGATCAGAAGAGTACGTCACAGTTCCTGCCAATGGGTCGGAAGAGAAGAAATACCATGTTCCGTCTTTGGTATCCAAGGTTGCATGACGTGAGGGTAACTGTTTGGATGCATCTTCATAAACCGGCACCTCGTAATTGAGACAGCATTTTAGTTTGGCACACATGCCTGCTAATTTCTGAGGGTTAGGAGATATATTCTGTAATCGAGCCGCCCCCGTTCCCACAGAGGAGAAATTAATCATCCACGTGGAACAACACAACTCTCGCCCGCAAGGACCCGTTCCTCCGATTCGTCCTGCCTCTTGACGAGCGCCTATCTGCTTCATCTCTACACGGATTCGGAATGTCTCGGCGTACACTTTGATGAGTTGGCGGAAATCAACACGACCGTCTGCGATATAGAAAAAAATAGCTTTCGAGCCATCACCTTGATACTCTACATCGCCTATCTTCATCTCCAATCCAAGCGATTTTGCCAGTTCACGAGCCTTAATCATCGTCTCATGCTCCCGCTCATGTGCTTGGGAAGCACGCTCCAAATCCTCTTCTGTGGCTACGCGAATAACCTGTCGGATCTCATAACGAGACGAATCGATTTTATTCTTCTTGATCTGCAATTCAACCAGTTTGCCGGTGAGGACAACCTCTCCTACATCATAGCCGGGATTGGCTTCTACCACCACTTTGACTCCTTTCTCCAAGGGCAGTCCCGTGTTGTTGTGATAATAACCCTTTCGCGTATTTTTGAATTGTACCTCAATCAAGTCTGTTAGCCGAGTGTTCTCGGATAAATCAGACAACCAGTCACTAACCGGCAACATATGGGCGGAATTACGCTTGGTGGCAGCCGCTCCTAATTCATTATGACCGATTCCAACGGTATATTTTTTCATAATCTGTTTGTTATTATTGGCTGTTGATTATTAAATTTTGGGCTTTTTAATTAGCACTATCATCTGCAAGCAAAGATCAAAGAAAATCATCTTTGCGTTGCCGTTCTGCTCAACCTGACGCTCAGCAAGATCCAACTGGTTCATGATGGCTTCCACATTACCGTCATGTATAAAAGGCGCGAATTTAACGGAAAAATCACGCTCATCTTCCATTTGGTAATTGAGTTCCGGACATCCTGCATTACGGATATAGTTCTCTCGCAACTGCTGCTGTGCGTACTGCAGAAAATGCTTCTGTTTCTCCCTTCCTACCTTACTGTCCGCCATATCAAGACTCCACTGACGAAGGCGCCTGAGAGATTCGTATTTCTTCTGCGGGTCACGTAGTACTCCTACCGTATAAGCATCACGGAAGAGGGCGATAAAATCTCGTAACTCTTGTTTATTTTCTTCGGATTCATCGGCTTTTTTCAGTGCAGCGAGATAACTACCGTTTGCAATACGGGCAATATCGGAGGCTTTCGTCGATTCCATGCCTCTTTGCTGTAATGCCACCGAAATAGTTTCCGTTTCCAGGCGTGGTACGCGGATGGTCTGCACACGGGATCGGATAGTGGCAAGCAGTTGCTCCGGATGCTCGGAGACAAGAAGAAAAACGGTCTTCTCCGGTGGTTCCTCCAGTAACTTAAGCAGTTTGTTGGCTGTGGTTATATTCATTTTCTCCGGCTGCCATATAATCATTACCTTATAGCCGTTCCCGTAAGGTTTGAGACTCAACTTGCGCAGTATCTCCCCACTCTCTTTCTCATAGATCATACTCTGTTTCGTCTCCAAACCCAAGGCTTTGTGCCAGTCCTCAAGATCGAAATAATGACGGTTCTGTATGATGCCACGCCATTGCTCAAGAAAAGCATCGCATGTCTCGTCTGAACCAACGATAGGAAAAACAAAATGCAAATCAGGATGCTGCAAATGCTCGTACTGAAGACAGGTGGGACATTTCCCGCAACTATCCTCTTCCGTTCGATGCGGACAATTGAGATACTGGGCATAAGCTAACGCCAGTTGCAGTTTGCCTATGCCGCTGATTCCGGTGAAGAGTTGGGCATGAGCAATCCGCCCCTCGCGTACCGACTGACGCAATTGATTTTTCACTGCATCCTGTCCTATGATTTCCTTAAAAAGCAATGTCGGGCACCTTTCACTTTACAACAGACAACTCTTTGCGCATCGCCTCTACCATTTCGGTATATTCAGCATCCGAGAGATACACTTTACCCGGATTCATCTGGAATGTGCCACCGTAATCAGGACCGTCCACATACTTCGGAGCCAGATGGAAATGAAGATGGCTGAGTTTGTCCGAATAGGCACCGTAATTGATTTTCTCAGGTTGGAAAAGACGCTGCATCGCGCGTGTCACATCCGCCACATCCGCCATGAACAGATTGCGCTGCTCGTCTGACAATTCATTGAGGTCGTTTACATGCTCGTCATAAGCCACCAAGCAACGACCGTGATACGTCTGCTCTTTAAACAGGAATGCACGGGAGACGCGCAAATGCGCAATCTCTATCATTAAATTGTGAAGAGTCTCATTGTTCGTACAATAGAGACAGGTAGTAGGATCCGAATACATTGTATTATATATTTTTTTGTTGTTATTAATTCTTTTTATTTTGTCTTTCTGCCGCTTATGACCGCGTTGCGCACGGCCTCAATAGCGGCATTGGCATCCGGTTTGCCCTCTGCATCCGTGAATTGCTTAATATCTATCGGTTCGCCTATGTGCATATGCACCGCATGACGTGTTAGAAAAGGCTTCCCTTTAGGCAGTGCCTCATAGCATCCGTCCAAAGAAAGCGGAATAACCGGCAGTCCGAGATCTATTGCTATCTGGAATGCACCGCGCTTGAACCGCCCAACCTCACCGTCAAGAGAGCGCGTTCCCTCCGGAAAAATAACAGTGCACACTCCGTTGGTGAGCTGTTTTTCTATCTCTTTCAAACTCTCCATTGCCGCTTTGGCGTTTCGGCGGTTCACAAAAATATGACCTGCTGCTTTGCATGCCGTCCCCACAAACGGCACTTTCCGCAACTCGGATTTCATAAGCCATTTAAACACTACAGGAAGCCAGCCGTAAACAAGCCATACATCAAACATAGACTGGTGATTGGCTACAAATACATAACTCTGTCCCTGCCGGATATGCTCAGATCCGTCCAAAGAAACGGGTATAAACATAAGCCAGAAAAAAGAACGAGACCAAAACTGTTGCTCTTTATGCACAAACTCTTTGTTGCGCCACGGATAACAACATATGGTGAAGACGGCCGTAAAAATAGTGAGGAACACTAAAATCGGCCATGCTATCAAATATTGATATAGGTAATATAGGTATTTCATGGGAATAATTAAAAATTAGGAAACGGAAAATTATTCTTTATCATACTTCTGCATGAAGCCACGGTATAGCGCACAAATACGGCGGATCTCTTCCCATGTTTCATCAGAGAGCTTGGTGCCGATGATTTCTACCACTCGTCCGGCCGCAATAGTTCCAATCTCAGCACAGCGGCGAATATCGAAACCGTCACTCAGCGCATGGAGAAAACCTCCGGCAAAAAGGTCACCTGCACCGGTAGAATCGGTACAACTCGTTGTTATGGCGCCTATATGGTGACGCTTGCTACCCTGTTGCACATAGGATCCATTCTTGCCCACCTTTACAACCGCTATGTCACATTGTTCCGCTATCACCTGCACCGACTCTTCGGGATTGAGGTGGGTATAAGCAAACGATTCGTCCTCATTGGCAAAAACAATATCCACGTATTTCTTGACCAACTCTTTAAGAAAAGCATGATTCTCATTGACTACATTATAAGAAGCCAAATCAAGCGAAACCATGCATCCGGATTCTTTGGCAAGACGGATGGCTTTTTCAATCAAGTCATGGTTCTGTACCAGATACCCCTCTATATGGAAAATATCATAGCCGTTGAAAGCATCCTTTTGAATATCATCGGCGCACAACTCTGCGGCGGCTCCCAAGTAAGTAGCGAAAGTACGCTCACCATCCGGTGTGACAAGCACAATGGATACACCTGACATCGCGGTCTGCGAAAGAAGCAGAATAGGTTTGACCCCATTCTTGAGCATGTCCTCGCGATAGAAATCGCCCACTTCGTCATTTCCGATTTTACCGATAAATGCCGCTTTGCCACCCAAAGCAGCGACACAATTGACGGCATTGGACGCCGAACCGCCGGCTACCATCCTTTTCCGTACCGACAGAAAACGATACTGAATTTGTTCTGCCTGATCTTTGGAGATAAGGTTCATACTCCCTTTCGGAAATCCGAGTTCACGCAAATCGTCCTCGCTAACCTGAAGAAGGATATCAGTAAGTGCGTTCCCTAAACCTAAAATTTTCTTCATTTGTATTATTTTTTGTCCAAAAATGGGTTAAAAATCAAAAAACTTTGCAAAGATACGAATTTTTTTTGAAAAAAACTTGCATATATAAAAAAAAAGCAGTACTTTTGCACCCGCTTTCGAAAATGAAAGAAAAATTGGTTGTGAAAAATCAATGCTTCCTTAGCTCAGTCGGTTAGAGCATCTGACTGTTAATCAGGGGGTCCTAGGTTCAAGTCCTAGAGGGAGCGCAGGAGTGACGAGACAAAAAACGTCACTCTTTTTTTCTTTATAAAAATAAAAAAAAATCGCGCGCGCTTGCATATATGAAAAAAAAGTTGTAACTTTGCGCAATTTTTCGGATTGTGCATTAAAAACAATACATATATGGGACTTTTTTCTTTTACTCAGGAGATAGCCATTGACCTGGGAACGGCGAACACGATTATTATGTGCGACGACAAAATTGTCGTTGACGAACCGTCCGTAGTGGCCATCTCAATGTCAGACAACAAAATGGTTGCCGTAGGCCGTAAGGCACAACAAATGATCGGTAAGGGTGGAACGATGATTCGTACTGTTCGCCCGCTGCGTGACGGCGTGATTGCAGATTTCTATGCATGCGAAATGATGGTTAGGGGCATGATTAAGATGATTCCGAAACAGACTCGTCTGTTCTCACCATCCATCCGCATGGTAGTTTGTATTCCTTCGGGCTCTACCGAAGTGGAGATTCGAGCCGTGCGCGATAGTTCGGAACATGCAGGTGGACGTGACATATACATGATTTATGAGCCTATGGCTGCAGCTATCGGTATCGGCATTGATGTAGAGAGTCCTGAAGGATGCATGATAGTTGATATAGGCGGCGGTACTACCGAAATCGCTGTCATCTCTCTCGGTGGCATCGTCAGCAACAAATCCATCAAGATTGCCGGTGACGATTTCAATCAGGATATTATCGAATACATGGGCCGTATGCACAACCTCCGTATAGATGAACCAACGGCTGAGCGAATCAAGATACAAGTTGGTTCGGCTTTACCAGAACTGGAAGATGCACCGGAAGACTTCGTTGTGGTTGGTCCGAACAAAGTGACAGCACTTCCTATGCAGGTTCCTGTAAGTTATCAGGAAATTGCGCACTGTCTGGAGAAAAGTGTAAGCAAGATAGAAGGTGCTATTCTTCAAGCTCTAGAGACCACTCCACCCGAGTTGTACTCGGATATCGTGAAACGTGGTATCTATCTTACGGGGGGTGGAGCACTGCTGCATGGCCTGGCTCGACGTCTGACAGACAAGATTACTATTCAGTTCCATGTGGCTGACGATCCTCTGCATTCAGTTGCCCGCGGAACAGGAGTGGCTCTAAAGAACGTGAATAACTTTGGCTTCCTGCTTCGATAAGCACTGACAGCGGATTATGCAGACTTTGCTGAAAATACTGCTGCGCTATAGCAACTTCCTTGTCTTCATCGCCTTGGAAGTTGCTGCATTTATGCTAATCAGCCTCAATAATGCTGCACCTCGCAGCAGCATGTTTAGTACTGCCAATAATTTTGTGGCATGGCAGTACGAGCTTGTCAGCAACGTACGCGAGTATTTCAGTCTTCGTAGCCAAAACGAACTACTGGCTGCGGAAAATGCCGCCTTACGCAATCAGATTTGCCTAATGGATTCGACCTCAAAAGCAGATTCCATTCATTACGAGAGTGCCAAAGTGGTACAGATGACTACAGACAAATTGCATAATTATCTGACCATCAACCGGGGAAGCAGAGACGGCATTCAACGCGGTCAAGGAGTAATGAATAGTGAAGGTACAATAGGCATTGTACGCACTGTCGGTCTAAATTACAGCGTCATTCTGCCTATTATCAATACCCACACCAATCTGAGTTGCCGTTTTGCAAAGAATGACTATATCGCCACATTGCAATGGGATGGTAAAGACTACCGCTTTGCACAATTGGTGGACGTTGCTTCCCATGTCATCGTTAGGGAAGGTGATACGATTGTTACAAGCGGTTTGAGCCCTGTTTTCCCTGAAGGAATACCCGTTGGAATCGTCGATAATTGCATTTTGAAAGAAGGCGATTCGTATTACACTATACGTGTGCGTTTGCAGACGGATTTCAAAAGACTGAAATATGTAGAAGTAGTACAGAACACACACCTACAAGAATTGGAGGAGTTGACAGATGGATTGGACTAAACAGATTGTGCGATACATTGTGGTAATGATGCTGCAAGTGCTGCTTTTTGACCAATTGCAGTTATGGGGCGCATGCCATCCGTATATATATGTATTGTGCCTGCTGATGATGCCGATTACCCTTCCGCGCAGCGCAGACATGCTGATTGGTGCCGCAGTGGGACTGATTATGGATATTTTCTGTAATTCGCTTGGAATACACATGGCCAGTTGCATCCTTATTATGTTTCTGCGTCCGTACATTTTGAACGCTATCGTCAGCGATACTGATCGCTTAAACGAACAAATATGTCTGCGCGCAATAGGAATGGGCGGATTCATCAAATACATCGGATTGCTTGTAGTTATCCATCATCTGACAGTATTCATGATTGCTGCGTGGAGTTGGAGCCATTTATGGTTTGTTCTGATGGAAACCGTAGTTAGCAGCATAATAACCATTCTTGCTATAATAGGATATAATTCTTTGAAGTACAGATGATTAATGACCAGTATTATAGACGCCGATATGTTATCAGCGGCATTGCCGTTGTTATCGTTTTGACGTATATAATCCGGCTTTTTTATCTGCAAATCATTGACCAGTCCACAAAAGACCAAGCGGACAACAATGCATTGGTCAAACAAACGATTTATCCGTCCCGAGGATTGATTTATGACCGGAACGGCGAATTGTTAGTATTTAACCAACCCATCTACGAAATTACAATGGTTATGCGCGAAATGGGAAAGGATTGGGATACATTGTCCTTTTGCAACTATTTGAATATCAGCAAAGAAGATTTTGATGCACGCATAGCAGAGATAAAAGACAAGCGCAAAAACAAGGGCTATTCCACCTGGACTCCGCAGATATTCATGAGCCAATTAAAAAAAGAGGACATCGCTACACTGCAAGAATCCCTGTTTATGTTCCCCGGTACACATTTGAGGAAACGTACACTGCGCGACTATACCTACAAAGCTGCCGCACATGTCTTGGGCTCTGTGGGGGAAGTGAACCAAAACGACTTGGACCGCGATGCTTTTTACTCGCGTGGCGACTATTCCGGACGCGACGGATTAGAGAGGACATACGAAAAACAGTTGCGCGGAGAGAAAGGAGTGGAAATACTACTTCGTGATTCACGTGGACGCATGCAGGGCAGTTACCGGGACGGAGCACTTGATAGAAAGGCGAAAGCAGGTATAGATTTACATACTACGTTAGACATCCGGTTGCAGTTGTTAGCGGAAGAACTGCTATCCGGAAAAATTGGCAGTGCCGTAGCTATCGAACCTGAAACCGGCGAGATTCTCGCACTGGTTTCCAATCCGAGTTGGAATCCGAAAGTATTGGTCGGCAAAGAACGCAGCAAGAACTATAATTCCCTGCTTCAAGACCCTACTAAACCATTGATGAACCGCGCCACGCAGGCAAGATATTCTCCCGGTTCGACTTTCAAAACTATACAGGCTCTGGTATGCCTGCAAGAAGGTGCGATCACACCAAATACACTCTACCCCTGCTCCGGTCCGGGCAGTTCCCCCATCAAATGTACCCACCACCATGGCTCACCTGTAGCATTGGACCGAGCTATCGAGCAAAGCTGTAACCCTTATTTCTGGTGCGCTTTCCGCGACATGCTCCAAAAAGACGGGTACGGCAAAGACAATGAAGATTTCAGACGAAGATATGAGTTATGGCGAAAGGACGTTATGTCCTTCGGTTTGGGACAGAAATTCACGGATTCCGATATCGGAGAACAATCGGCTGGAAGCATCCCCTCCACCCAATTATATGACAGGACGTACGGCAAGACAGGATGGAAAGCTATTACCATCCGGTCGCTCAGTATCGGGCAAGGGGAAATAGAAGTAACTCCGCTGCAGTTGGCCAATCAAGCTGCCACTATTGCCAATGGAGGGTACTATATCACACCGCACCTCAACAAAAACGATTCCATGCGGATTCATCGGCATGAATTGGATATTAGAAAAGAGCATTTTGAGGTAGTTAAAGAAGGTATGCACCGCGTGATGGTCTATGGAACAGGACGACACTATGCTATTGATAGCCTGCATATGGCAGGAAAAACAGGAACAGTGCAGAACCCACACGGCAAAGACCATGCCATCTTTATTGGTTTTGCTCCCTTGGAGAATCCTCAGATAGCCGTGGCTGTTGTCGTTGAAAACGCAGGATTTGGAGCTTCCTGGGCATGCCCTATTGCAAGTATGATGTTAGAACAATATCTTACAGGAGAAGTAAAACGCAAAGATCTACGTAAAAGAATGGCAAACACTATACTCAATGAGAGCGTCAAGAAGTGGTAACATATTACGGAATGTGGACTGGGTAACCATCGGACTTTTTCTCGGTCTGGTTTTTTTCGGATGGCTGAATATATATGGAGCCAGCTATACGTTTGACCAAACCAGTATCTTTGATTTTTCCAACCGCGCCGGCAAGCAGTTCGTATGGATTCTAGGTTCACTTGTTTTGGGTATCGTGCTACTGCTGCTTGACTATAAAACTTACGATGTGCTTGCATATATTGCGTATGCTGCAATGCTCTTGCTTCTGCTTGCCACACCTTTCCTTGCGCATAATATCAAAGGATCGATGTCATGGATAACCATCGGGCCCGTAAATTTGCAACCGGCAGAATTTGCTAAATGCATCGTTGCTTTGGCTATTGCCAAATATATGGGACGATATGAATACAAACTGAGAAGTTGGCGCGATCTCATCGTACCTTTTGTTCTCATAGGCGTTCCCATGATGATTATTATGGTATTGCAAAAAGAAACCGGTTCTGCACTCGTTTTTGCTGCCTTCCTTTTGGTCTTCTACCGTCAGGGGATGAGCGGACACGTGTTATGGATATGCGTGGCAGCCGTGGCACTATTCATCATTAGTATCCGATGGGGCGGTACAGCACTTCCGTTGGGCAACGGAAACGTGGGAATATTGGCGTGTATGTTGTTACTAACAACCGTAGAAATATACTTCATCTGTAAAGAACATCCCATGCGTTTTCAGGCGCTAATACTCGTTAGCAGCGTGGGAGCAATATATGGTATCAGCCTGATTGTCAACATATGGAAAGCAGTGCCATTCAATTGGATATCCATGGGAATAGTCATTGTGCTGGTACTTTATAACACATTTATCAGCATATATTGGCGTAAGTACAGTCTGTTGGTCGTAGCGGCATTTACACTCTTCTGCATCGGATATACACATGCGTGCGAGTACGTATTTTCAAAAGTATTGCAACCGCATCAACGCATTCGTATAGAGGTTCTGTTGGGTATGAAAGAAGACCCCGCCGGAGCAGGTTATAATGTCAATCAAGCACGAATAGCAATTGGATCAGGACGGCTGTTTGGGAAAGGATACTTGAACGGAACGCAGACAAAACTGCAGTTTGTGCCAGAGCAGGACACTGATTTTATTTTCTGCACGGTCGGTGAAGAATGGGGGTTCATCGGATCCATCGGAGTATTATTGGTATATCTGCTCTTCATCTTACGGCTGATTGCAATCGCAGAACGGCAACGTAGCGAATCCACTCGCATCTATGCCTACGCTGTTGCAAGTATATTCCTCTTCCATCTCATGATCAACGTAGGTATGGTATTAGGATTATTACCTGTTATCGGTATTCCGCTTCCTTTCTTCAGTTACGGAGGTAGTTCACTTTGGGGATTTACATTGTTGTTGTTTATTTTGCTGCGGTTAGATGCAGCACGCATGGAGCAATTGAGATAATATGTTTGTCACTAATCCCATAGCAATCATCGGAGAGAATGAAGCAGCCGAAATACTGGAAAAGAAAGGTTTCCGTATCTTGGAGCGTAACTGGCGTATGGGACATCTGGAATTAGATTTGATAGCAGAAAACCGAAAAGAGATTGTGTTTGCGGAAGTGAAAGCAAGAACTAGTGCATTTAGCAACAAAATGCCCGAAGAATATGTCGATGAAATCAAGAGAAAACACATGGTTGCAGCTGCTAACGCCTACATTAAGTACCATAAAATAGAGAAGCAACCGAGGTTTGATATCATTGGAATTATTATAGATGCGCAGACAAACGAAATAACATATAAGAATCATCTTGAGAATGCTTTCCTGCCGCAAACAAGGACCATCAGTTCCGGCAGTTTTAGTGGTAAATGGCGATGGTTTCATCGGACAAAACGATAGAAAACAAAGATAACTATGGATTTTAGATACGATGTGATAGTTGTAGGCGCCGGCCATGCCGGATGCGAAGCAGCAAGTGCGGCAGCCCGAATGGGTAGCAAGACACTGCTTATCACTATGGATATGAATAAGATTGCACAGATGAGTTGCAATCCCGCAGTAGGAGGGATAGCTAAAGGACAAATCGTGCGTGAGATAGATGCACTGGGCGGACAAATGGGCATTGTAACCGACAGGACAGCTATCCAGTTCCGTTTGCTCAACCTGAGTAAAGGTCCGGCTATGTGGAGTCCACGCAGTCAAAGTGACCGCAAACGATTCATTGAAGAATGGGTCAAAGTGCTGAGTCATACGGATAATTTGTACCTTTGGCAGGATATTGTAACCAGTCTTATTATCAAAGATAATAAGATTATAGGAGTAAAGACCATGTTAGGCATTGAGATGGAGGCGCAAGCAGTAGTGCTTACCAATGGCACTTTTCTCAACGGACTAATGCATTGTGGAAAAACTCAGATACCAGGGGGACGTACATCGGAACCGGCATCACACGGTTTGACGGAACAATTGGTTTCCTTAGGATTCAGATATGACCGCATGAAAACCGGAACACCAGCACGTATAGATGCACGTTCTATTCATTTTGATAAACTAGTCCGTCAGGACGGTGACAAAGACTGGCATCAGTTCAGTTATCTGGACACGGTACATAGGGAACTCAAACAGATGCCATGTTGGATTACCTATACCAACCTGCGTACACATGAAGTATTGCGATCCGGATTAGCAGATTCTCCCCTTTTCAACGGGCAGATAAAGAGTATCGGTCCCCGTTACTGTCCGAGTATAGAAACCAAAATTGTAACATTTGCCGGCAAAGAGGCGCATCAAATTTTCATTGAGCCGGAAGGGGTGGACAGCAACGAATATTATGTAAACGGATTCTCCAGCAGTCTGCCATGGCAGATACAACTGGCCGGGTTGCGTACAATAGAAGGATTGGAAGATGTTGTTCTATATCGTCCGGGATATGCCATCGAGTATGATTTCTTCGACCCCACACAGTTACACCACACCTTGGAGACAAAACAGATTAAAAATCTGTTTTTCGCCGGTCAGATAAATGGCACAACAGGTTATGAAGAAGCTGCCGGTCAAGGATTGGTAGCCGGTGTAAATGCACATATCAATGTACACGGAGGTGCTCCTTTCACGATGGGAAGGGACGAGAGTTATATAGGCGTACTCATTGATGATCTGGTCAACAAAGGCGTGGACGAGCCATACCGCATGTTCACCTCCAGAGCCGAGTACCGTATATTATTGCGTCAGGACAATGCAGACGAACGTCTTACCAAACGCAGTTATGAGATGGGATTGGCAGATAGGTATCGATATGATTTACTATGCCACAAACAATCAATTTGTAACGAACTCATCGAGCATATGCAATCAGCGACAATACAAAAGGGCGCTATTGATTCATGGTTGGAATCTATTGGTAGTTCTTCTCTCCGTGAAGGAACCAGGATCAGCGACCTCATTCTACGTCCTCAGATAAGCATCAAAGGACTCGCAGAGGTTGTACCCTCATTAAAACAGAGAATAGAACAAATACCCGATGAATGCATTGAGAGTTGCGAGATACAAATTAAATATGCCGGTTACATCAAGAGAGAACAAAACGAAGCCGCCAAACTGCAGCGTTTAAACCAAATACGCATAGCCGATAATTTCAATTATGACGAAGTACAAAGTTTGAGCACAGAAGCTCGCCAGAAGTTAAACCGTATTCGTCCGAAGTCTATCGGCGAGGCTCAACGCATCCCAGGCGTAAGTCCTAATGACATCAGCGTATTACTCGTTTTGCTAGGCAGATAAGTAGAATTAGTTTGCATAGCAAACTACTAATAATGTTTCACGTGGAACAACATTAACAGATAATTGATAATATATGAGTGCAGAAGAAGCAAAAGCAGCGATTAGGAACGTACCTGATTTTCCTATAAAAGGTATTCAGTTCAAGGACATCACAACCGCATTAAACAAACCGGAATGTTTAAAATGGATGCGGGATGAGATTGTAGATCATTATAAAGGATTAGGCATTACGCAGGTTGTTGGAATAGAATCTCGTGGTTTTATTCTCGCACCAGCAGTAGCGATGGAAATAGGAGCAGGATTTGTTCCTATTCGCAAGCCGGGCAAGTTACCAGCTGACACAGTGGAGGTAAGTTATGCCAAAGAGTACGGGATAGATACAATACAGATGCATAAGGATGCATTAAAGGAAAGTGATATTGTGCTGATACATGATGATATTCTTGCTACTGGTGGTTCAATGGCCGCAGCTATTGAGTTGGTGAAGAAATTAGGCGTAAAGAAAATCTATACTAATTTCATAATTGAACTGGAAGGTTTGAACGGAAGAAAACTGTTAGAAGGGAAGACAGAGAATGTAGATTGCCTATTCGAAATAGAGGTTGATGAGTAAAAGTATAGCTTGGATGCTGAAAAGTTAATGGTCACAAAAGATAATCATATTACATTGCTACTAAAGCGCATTCCTGAGAGTCCTGGAGTGTACCAGTACTTTGACAAGGAAGGGCAGATTATCTATGTTGGTAAAGCCAAGAACCTGCACAGGCGCGTTAATAGTTATTTCAACAAAGATCATCAATCCTCGAAGACACGTCAGTTGGTGGCGCACATCGCGGATATACGCTATGTGGTAGTAGAGAGTGAACAAGATGCTTTTCTGCTGGAGAATAATCTCATTAAGCAATATCAACCACATTATAACATCTTACTGAAAGACGGAAAGAGCTATCCGTCTATCTGCATCACACGCGAGCCATATCCCAGAATCTTCAAGACACGAACGATCAATAAAAAGTCCGGAGAGTACTACGGACCTTACAGCTTCGGGTACACGGTGGAGATGGTGTTAGAATTGATACACAAACTCTTCCCTATCCGGACATGTAATATTCCAATTACTAACGATTCCATCGAAAAAAAGAAGATGCGTGTGTGCCTTAAATACCACCTCAGAAATTGTTGTGGGATATGTGAAGGAAAGGGGCAAGAAGAATACCAACAGTGGATTGAGCAAGCACGAAAGATAATAAAGGGAGATGGACATGAGATAGGGAAGCAACTGGAGGAAGAGATGCTGTTGAAATCGTCGGAACTTAAGTTTGAAGAAGCAGCTGAAATCAAGCATAAGATAGAGTTGCTGGAGCAGTTCAAGAGCAAGACTATTATCACGAATTCATCGGCAAAAGATGTGGATGTATTCGGGTATGACGAGCAGGAGGACAAAGTATATATATCAATGCTACATGTCCATAACGGCTCCATAGTACAAGGACAAACGATTGAGTATCGACGCAAGATGGAGGAAGAGAAGGAAGAACTATTAGCAATGGGTATGATGGAGTTGCGTGAACGCCTTGAAAGCGAAACGAAAGAGGTGATTGTTCCGTTCATTCCGGAGGTATTTGATGATTCATTACATGTGTATATAGCCGTGGGTGGAGATAGAAAAAAGCTGCTTGACCTTGCTATGCAAAACGTACGTCAGTACAAAATGGACCGATTAAAACAAGAAGACAAACTCAATCCAGAGCAACGCGGTGTGCGCATTTTAAAGGAACTTCAGCAGATGATGGGTCTGAATACTCTGCCACGATGGATTGATTGCTTCGATAACTCAAATATACAAGGTACGAACGCTGTAGCCGGCTGTGTTGTTTACCGGATGGCCAAACCAAGCAAGAGCGATTACAAACGGTTTGAGATAAAGACAGTCGAAGGAGCAGATGACTATGGCAGTATGCGCGAAGTCGTACGAAGGAGGTATCAACATTTGCTCGATGAAAACGATCCAATGCCGGATTTGATTATCGCTGATGGAGGAATAGGTCAGATGCATGCCATCCGTGAAGCTGTGGAAGATATGTTAGGTTTGAGCATACCGATAGCGGGATTGAAGAAAAATGACAAACACCGGACACAAACATTATTGTTTGGTTTTCCGCCGAAAGAAATTAGCATGCCCGTAACGAGTGAAGTGTTCCATCTGTTAACCAATATACAGGATGAAGTACACAGGTTTGCCATTTCATACCATAAATCAAAGCGTAGCAAGGCACAAATCCATAGCCAACTCGATGATATTCAAGGAGTTGGCGAAGTAACCAAGCAAAAAATACTACAACATTTCGGTTCAGTTAAGCGCGCTGGAAGCGCCCCGAAAGACGAATGGATTAAATTACTCGGAAAGAGCAGAGGTTCAGCTATTTACGAGCAAATAAAGGCCAAAATAAGCCTCTGAGAATTGAATAAAAATCACGAATATGAGTATTTATACGATAAAAAAAGGAGTTTATGAGCACTCAGAAACCCTGATTTTGCTCAATGAGCATGGCGAAGAGGTAAGTCCACTGGAAATTCTCGGACAAACGGGATCGCGTCGCGTATTCGCATTCGACGGTCAGATGGGTGCAGGTAAGACAACATTCATTAAGAAGTTGTGCGAGGAGATGGGTAGTACCGATATAGTGAATAGTCCTACTTTTGCCATCGTCAATGTATATGACGTGGAACACCCATACCGAGGTGAAGTGTATCATTTCGATTGTTACCGGCTGAAGGACATCCGCGAGGCGATTGATTTCGGAGCGGAGGATTATCTCTATTCCGGCAACTACTGCTTCATCGAATGGCCTGAAAAGATTGAGTCACTATTGCCGGACGATACAGTTTGGATAAAAATAGTTCCTTTGGAGAATGGAGACAGGAGATTAGTTATTGAAGATTAAAGATGAGTTGCGGTTTGAGACGGAAGACGGAACTCCATTGGAACCAATCAACAGGAGTCAATCACCAATCCTGTACGATCCTAATACCCACTATGGTTCCCTCCACGAACCCGTCGTACTACGAACGCGAACTAATAGCAACAATGTTTTCAAAATCATTGAAGACGATCATGTAATAATAATCCGAAACAATGAAAAATATGATGTTACAGGAAAGAAATTATAAATCCTACCTGGTGTTATTATAAAATAGAGCATAAAGTTATGATAGAAATAAAAGATATATGGAAGTCATTTGGAGATTTACAGGTGTTAAAAGGCGTTAATCTGAGAATTGAGAAAGGTGAGATAGTCGCCATTGTAGGTAAATCAGGAGCCGGAAAGACGACGCTTTTGCAAATTATTGGCACGTTGGATAGGCCGACCAAAGGACAGGTTTTCATAGATGGCACAGACTTGTTTGCCATGAAAGACCGTGAGTTGGCTTCATTCAGGAACCGGCATATAGGTTTTATATTTCAGTTCCACCAATTGTTACCGGAGTTCACGGCCTTGGAGAATGTTTGCATTCCGTCAATGATAGCTCATGAGAAAGAGTCTGATTACAAGCCTCGCGCGGAGAAATTGTTGAGAGATTTGGGTTTGGCAGACCGTATGGAACACAAGCCGAATGAGTTGTCCGGCGGCGAGAAACAGCGCGTAGCCGCAGCCCGAGCATTAATGATGAGTCCGGATATTATTCTGGCAGACGAACCGACGGGCAGTTTGGACGAGAAGAACAAGAAAGAATTGAGCGAATTGCTGCTTAAGCTCAGAAAAGAATACGGGCAGACTATCCTTCTTGTGACTCATGACAAAGAGTTAGCGAGCATAGCAGACCGAATCATAGAAATAAAGGACGGAGTGATTGAAAAGACAAACTAATATCATTATGAAAAAGATAATTTACGGACTTTTTTTAGCTGTTCTACCGTTTATTTATACCACAGCAGAAAGTGCTCCAAACGCCTATGTATCAGGAGAAACGTTGTATCTTGATCAGGAGTACCAACCCATGCCTGCTAAAAAAGCGAAGAAAGCGGCATACTATGGTGTAGTGAAGGACGTTAACGCTGACAATATCGCCAGTATAGCGGTTTACGACAAGAAGGACAATACATTGCATGCCATATGGAACCGTATTGCTTCGGGTGAAGGATACAACACGCAAAAAGGCGAACAGCGATATTTTTATGCGGACGGGACGCTCCGTGAGATAGATGTGTACGCATTGTTCCACAATGCCAAAAACGGCTACACTATCAGCCTTCCTGTTTCTGAGACACTAATGTATCCGGATGGCATGAAACAGGAAGAAGTGACGATTAGTTACAAGGGTAGCAAACGAGAGGAAACATATGACCGGAAGGGTTATTTTCCCAATGGTAATTTGCAGTTCCATGAGACAAAAGAAGGGAAAGATGCGTATTCGTTGACTTTTTATAACGAAGCAGGTAATGTGACCAAAGAGGCACCTTTGGGTTTCGTGCCGTACAAAACGATGCCTGAGTATTCGGGTGGACAAGAAGAGTTGATATATTTCCTTTCCAAGTCCGTTCAGTATCCTATTGAATGTCAGAAAGGAGGCATTCAGGGCAGGGTTATTTGTCAGTTTATGGTAGCCAAGAACGGTAAGATAGAGGACGTCAAGGTTGTTCGAAGCGGCGGTCATCCGCTTTTGGACAAAGAGGCGATAAGGGTACTCCGCTCGATGCCGAAATGGATACCTGGAAAGAAACGCGGCGAACCTGTGAGAGTGAAATATACCGTTCCAGTTAATTTTGCGTTAGAATAGAAATGAAAAAGTTTTTTTGGTTTATAGGGTGTGCGGTTTTACTGACCGCTTGTCAGAAAGGGAGGACCTATTTCCCGAAAGATATAGAGCCGCAAGAAATTGAAATTGTGCGGTTTGATAATGCTTTGATGAATGTTCATGAGGCGAGTGTGGCACATGATATCCGTGTTCTGTATGAGGAATATCCGGAGTTTATGCCGCTGTGGGTGGAAGATATTTTAGGTATTCCGAGTGCTGACACGGCTTATCTGGAACAACAATTGCCGCAGTTTTTAAACGATACGATGTACGGTTTTCAACAAACCAACCGTCTCGAGCAGGAAATATTTGCAGATATATCTGACATTCAATATTCAATCAACAAAGCATTCGGGCGAATTCATTATTTGTATCCAGACACCGAAATACCGGCAATTTATCTGTTTGTATCCGGTTTTGTAACGCCTATCTTTTTTGAAGATGACCTAATAGGAATAGGAGCGGATATGTATTTGGGTAGCGAGTACGAGTACTATAACCGCGTGGTATATAACTACCAAAAGCAAACAATGCGAAAGGAGTGTATCCCTGTCGATGTAGTAAGCGCATATCTATTCCGCACATTACCGTATACAAGCACAAAAAGCCGTTTACTGGACCAAATGCTCTATCGCGGTAAAATCATGTATCTGACAGCACAAATCTTTGATGATCTTCCGGGTTATGAAATAATGGGCTGGACGAAAGATGAATGGGATTGGTGTGTACGTAACGAACAGGCTATATGGCATTTAGTGATGGACAAACGGGATTTATTTAAAACAGAAAGCCTTGTACTGAGCAGTTATTTGAATGAAGGTCCATTCACTTCGGAAATTTCTCAGGACTCGCCCGGACGGTTGGGCGTTTGGCTTGGTTGGCGGATTGTGGAGAGTTACATGGAGCATAACAAGAACGTCACGCTGCAAGAACTGATAGAGGAAGGTGACTCACAGAAGATACTGGAAGAGAGTTATTATAAACCGTAAGGACAAATGAGAAAACATTGGATTGATAATTTGCGTTGGGTGACCGTACTGCTGGTACTCTTTTACCACGTTATTTACTACTACAACGGCAAAGGGGTAGTAGGCGGAATAGGTGGTTTCGGAGGTCCTCAGTACCAAGATTTTGTGATGTATCTGCTCTATCCTTGGTTCATGCCTCTTTTGTTCTTGCTGGCAGGCATCAGTGCCCGGTACGCATTGGATGCACATTCGGAGAAAGAGTGGTTTCAAAGCCGCACCCGCAAGCTGTTAGTGCCCGCCACCATCGGATTATTTGTTTTTCAATGGATTGCAGGTTATTTCAACACGCATACACTTAGTTATACGAATGGAATAGACATGCTTGCCGATACTCCGGGTATCATCAAGTATATGGCATGGTCGCTGAGCGGAACAGGTCCGTTATGGTTTATACAGGATCTATGGTTGTTCAGTCTGGTTTTGCTGCTCGTTCGGAAGGTGGATGCACAAGATCGGTTCTACGGGTTCTGTGGGAAGATGGGTTTGGCAGGAATTATCCTGTTGGGGGTAGTGTATTGGTTAGGTACCCGAACGCTGATTATGCACCCTCGTCCCGAAAGTTTGGACGGTCTTTACAACGGCTACAAACCGTTCTTTTACCTCATTTTCTTTTTGAGCGGATACTTCGTCTTCTCGCATGAAAATGGGATAGCGGCTTTGCGAAGAGGATGGGTAGCACTGATGGTGTGCGCCGTAGCAAGCGGAATAGTATTGTTAATTACTACTTTCGGCGAAGATAACACTACTCCGGCGTACCTGAGCAGTCCGCTCAACTGCGTGTATGGATGGCTGATGTGCCTTGCTATGATCGGATGGTTCGCAGCCTGTTTTGATGAGCGGAAATCCAAGTTTGCGGATTATATGTGCCGCAACAGTTTTGGTATCTATGTCGTTCACTATATATTTATATCCGGTTTGGGATATAGTATGAAGGTTTATACAACGCTTCCTCCGGTTGCAATGTACGTGCTGCTTACGGTTGCTGTATTTGCGTTGTCGCCGCTGTTAGTGGAACTGATACGCCGTATCCCTGTTGTCAGATGGTGTGTATTGGGAGAGAAAACAAGAACTATCAAGAAATGAGAAAAGCTATGAATAGAGAAGATTTTCCGATATTGAATGAGAAAGTACACGGGCGGAAGTTGGTGTATTTGGATAATGCTGCGACGAGTCAGAAACCGCAACAGGTGATTGATGCGATTGTAGAGGCGTACAGTCATTGGAACAGTAATATCCACCGCGGTGTGCATCATCTGAGTCAGGTGGCGACGATGAAACATGAGGAAGCACGACAAGCCGTGGCGGATTTTATCAACGCCAAGAGTGCCGAGGAGATTGTTTTTACCAAAGGAACCACGGACAGCATCAATGCGTTAGCGTTCTCGTTGGGAGAATTCAAAATTCAAAATTCTTATCCCAAGGGAACGATTATTTCAAAATTCAAAAATTATATTCAGGAGGGCGATGAGATTATAGTGAGCGGATTGGAGCACCATTCGAATATTGTTCCGTGGCAAATGCTCTGTGGGCGCAAGAAAGCGGTTTTAAAAGTAATACCCTTACGCGAGGATTTATCGCTCGATATAGAGGCATTTAAGGGGCTTCTGAACGAAAAGACGAAGTTGGTGAGTGTGGCACATGTGAGCAATGTATTGGGTACGATACAGCCGGTGGAGGAGATTATCCGTTTGGCGCATGAGCGAGGTGTTCCGGTTTGTATCGACGGTGCGCAGAGTGTGCCGCATATGAGAGTGGATGTTCAGGCATTGGATTGTGATTTTTTGGTGTTCTCGGGGCATAAGATGTACGGTCCGACGGGTATCGGTGTGCTGTACGGCAAGAAAGAATGGCTCGATAAGTTACCGCCTCATGAGGGTGGAGGAGAGATGATTGAGCATGTGCGTTGGGAAGGAACGACGTATAATGAGTTGCCGTACAAGTTCGAAGCCGGGACACCTAATTTTGTAGGGTCTTATGCGCTGCACAGGGCATTGGATTATATACTGGAGACAGGTTGGGAAGCGATTGAGGCGCATGAGCGGGAATTAACGGAGTACTGTGAGAGGCAGTTGATTGGTGTAGGGTGTAGGGTGTACGGTGTAGGTCAAACGAAAGTAGGGGTAATCAGTTTCAATATCATTCATAACGGTCAATTGATTCATCCATTTGATGTGGGAACATTGTTAGACCAACAAGGCGTAGCTGTTCGTACGGGACACCATTGTGCCGAACCACTAATAGACTTTTTGGGTGTTCCCGGAACCGTACGTGTTTCATTTGGTTTATACAATGACAAGAACGATGTAGATACATTCATTGCAGCGCTTAAACGGGCAGAAAAAATGCTTACAGCATAATTAAAAAATCGGGACAGGCGTGAAACATGTGTGGCTTATTACAGGATTATTAGCCGTTTTTATCCATATAGAAGCGGAGGTATTACGTGTGGTAAGTTATAATGTGGAGAACCTTTTTCATCCTAAGCACGACAGCATAATGGTGGATAGTACTTGGATGGAAACGGATGATTATGAGTGGACACCGGAAGGATTACGCCGATGGAGTTATACAAGATACATGCGTAAAACAGAGAATATTGCACGTGTATTGACTAATATCGGTGAATGGGAAGGAATCGATGTAGCAGGATTACAAGAGGTGGAGAACGCTAAAGTAGTAAAAAAGTTGTGCGAGACAATGCGTCGCCGCGAGTACGGTTTTGTACATTACGATAGTCCCGACAGGCGTGGAATCGATGTGGCGTTGGTGTATAAGAAGGCGAGGATTGATACGTTGCATACACAAGCTATCAGAATTCAGCATTCAGAATTCAGTACGCGGGATATATTGTATGTGTGTGCGAGAATTGACAAGCGGGATACTATTCATTTCTTTGTGTGCCATATGCCGAGTCAGCGTGGCGGAGCGTCAGAGAGTGAATGGAAAAGGGAAACGGCGAGGAAAGTGTTACTACAGGCAACGGACAGCATTGTGGCGGAAAACAAGGATGCAAAGATTGTGGTAATGGGAGACTTCAACAAAGATTCAAAATTCAAGATTCAAGATTCAAAAATTGATATTAAAAATTTAAGATTCAAAAAAGCGGATACGGATAAGGGGACACACAAGTTTCAGGGTAAATGGGAGTGTCTGGACCAATTTTATGTGTCGGCGAATCTGGATAGTCTTTCCCGTGTGAGGATTTATGATGCGGAATGGATCATGGAGCCGGATGAGAAATATATGGGTTTAAAGCCCAAACGGACATACAACGGTTTCCGGTATCAAAACGGTTATTCGGACCATCTACCGATAGTGTTGGAAATTTGTTCCAAATAATCGGAAAGACAATTACTCCACATGCGCCAATTATGACTTCCGCGCATTTCCAAGAAACGATGTGTGTACCCGGCTTTCTTTAAGCGTTTGTGAAAACGAATACCGTTTGCTTTGAAAATATCTTTCTTTCCGACGTAGATATAGTACATTTGGATTGAATCTTTCGGTAGTTGTTCTTTGTGCAGCACAGGGGAAAAGAGTCCTACCGCGCTTATTCTGTCCGGTCTCAAGTTCGCCACATTAGCGGCCACCCGTGCTCCGTCGCTAAGCCCTGCAATTACACATGAGGAGACATTATACGTAGTGTCAATTTTGTCGATAAGGTCACTGACGGCATGTTCAATCTGATGCTCATGACTGATTTTCGGATAACGAATGAGAGATTTCCACAGGTTCCTTTTTCCGGGATGCGGTTTCAGAGGCCATTTATTACAATCCGGCATAATAAGAATCATGGGTTCACACCGCCCTTCCCTGATTTGTTTTTCAAGGGAATCGACGGCATTTCCTTTCTCCTGCCATGATCCTTCGTACCCGTTGATGCCGTGGATGAGGTAAAGGGCTGTTAGCTTTTGGCTGTTGGCTAATGGCTGTTCGGGCACATAGATATCTACTCTACGAAAGATGTTTTCGGAATGACTGAACCAGGTTGTATGGATGATATCACGCGATACGCTTGTAGAATCTGATGACTTGGCGTTTAATGGAAGAAAGAATAGTGATATGTGCAGTAACAGGCGTAAGGGTTTCATTGTTCATTTCGTTATATAGCATTTGTTCAAAGAGTTTAACGGAATTGGTGATAGCGTATTTATGTGCCAATTCGGCGTATTTGCTCTCCATAAACCGTTTTTCGTCGGGTCTGTCAAGCCAATAGTCAATGACTCGTGCAAGGTCTTCCGGGTCTCCGGGTTTGAAGAGAGAGCGTTCATCCAAAGCGAATTGTGGCGTAGCGCTTTTTTTAGAATCGGCTATCACAGGCACCAGACCTGTAGCAAACGCTTCTATACAACTAATCGCCTCTGTTTCCATATCAGAAGAATGGATATAGAGATCCGTTGTAAGGAGTTCCTTTATAAGTTCCGGGCGCTGTTTATGGATGAAACGCGGCATATTTTTTAATTTGAGTTCTTGACATAATTTGAGATAGTGTTTGTATTCCGGTCCGTTTCCTGCAAAAACGAGTTGTATATGATCGGCATACTTGCTATATTTCATTGCTTTGATGATGACATCCTGCCGTTTCTCTTTGCTCAGACGCCCTACCATCATTATTTTGATTGTTTGTTGCTGGCTGTTAGCTTTTGGCTGTTGGAGTTTGGTTTCTCCTGCCCGGATGAAATCATCATGGATACCGTTGGAAATAACGTGGATTCGAGCTTTGTAACCATGTTTACGCAGCATGTTCGCAACAAAAACCGACGGCACATGGATATGATTTACATGACTGTATATGATTCGTCTGAACGCGCTGTAAATGAGATCGTTTATCCATTTTACTTTGCCGCAACAAAGCGAAGAAGTTATATTCTCCGGCTGTACATGAAAAGCTGCTGTAACAGGTTTACCTGTTTTGTTACAATATTTAATTGTTTTCAGCGACAAAGCAAAAGGGTACATAGTATGCACAATATCCGCCCAATCACAAGCTTGGCGAATAACCGCCTCATCTGCATTTGCATAGGTAAATCCTTGCTTCTCACAAATCGGTTGGAAGACAGGGAAATGGTATATACCGGTACAAAAATCGCCGTCGGTTATATTTGCTTCCTCTTCGTTATGAGGCATATCCCCGCATAAAGCCCGCACTTCATAACCCCGTTTGCGCAGTTCAGAAATATATCGTTGCGCAGAAATAGAAGTCCCGTTGTTGGATGTATATAAACAATCAACTACAAAAAGAATTTTCTTAACTCCAAGTGTACTATTCATTTCATTTTTCATATTTTTTCATTCATTTTCGCAAATCGGGTGCAAAAGTACTGCTTTTTAATGATATACACAAATTATTAATAGTAATCGTAAATAAAATACTAATTTATGCATTAAAATATAATATTATGTATAATTTATCTTAATAATAGTATATTATATAGTTACAGTGTTCTGTAAAATAAATTTGCATATGTAAAAAAAAAGCAGTACTTTTGCAGCACGAATTCAAAATTACCCATTATGAGAAAAGGAATGATTGTGTTGTGTGTATCGATGCTGATGTTGGTGGGATGCACGAAAGGGACAAACGAGTGTAAGGTAGGAACTATTGAGCGCGACACATTGTTGGGTGTACCGTGTTGCGTGTATCTGCCTTACGGTTATGAAAAAGAGAAGGATATTCATTATCCGGTTTTGTATTTACAACATGGCATGTACGGATCTGAGGATGACTGGAAAGAACAGGGTCATTTGTTGCATTGGATGGATTCGTTGCTGCAAGAAAGAGCGGTAAAAAAGATGGTAATTATTATGCCGGATAATTTTTTAGGCAGCGTACCTCCTGCAGAGCGTGAGGCATTGATGTCTGCGCCGGAAATTACGCCGGAAGGAGAACCTATTGATACGAGTAAGGGTTCGGCTCATTGGCGCAAACTAACTGCGGATCAAGAAAGAGGATATGAGATGTCCGGATATTGGGAAAGTCATTTTGCGGAGTTTATGCATGAGGCCGAAAAGCGCTACCGAATCAGTCATTGCCCTTCAGAGCGTGCTATAGCCGGCCTTTCCATGGGTGGATTTCATAGTATGCATGTTTCTCATTATCTGCAAGGTGAGTTTGGATATATAGGACTTTTCTCTCCAGCTATCAGACCTGCCAATTCCAACGAAGTATATGATAATTGGGAGGAAGAAGTGCGTGCAGCCATGCGAATGAAGCCGTTGTATTGGATAGGTATAGGTAATGAAGATTTTCTGTATGAGTATGTAAAAGAATACCGCCAATGGTTAGAAGAAAACCACTTGGAATACACCTATTACGAAAGCGCAGGAGGCCATACTTGGCCTAATTGGGAGGATTATTTATGCAGATTCCTTGAGAAGCTATTCAAGGATTAATGTTCTGAATTACCTCTAATAAAAGCTCTATAAAACCTCGTTAAAAGGTCGTTTTACTCTCGTTAAAAGGTCGTTCGGGCAAAATGTTTCATTTTGCGGTGCTTTATAACAAGCAAAGACAAATAAACCTGTTAACTCATTTCGAGCATTTTTTTGATGGAAGAGACGGCTTTTTCGGCTGTCTCTTTTGGTACTATCATTTCGGGATTTTCGTTCAGGAGGCAGTTATACACTTTTTCAAGCGTATTCATGCGCATATATTCACACTCGTTGCATGAACATCCTATACCTTCTGTTACTTCCGGTGGAACCGGAATAAACTCTTTGTCAGGACATGCTCTTTGCATTTCAAAGAGAATACCGCTTTCCGTGGCAATTATGAAGCGTTTGGCGGGTGATTTGATAGTGTGCTCAAGGAGAGCTTTTGTGGAACCAATGACGTCGCTCTGCGCGAGAATAGAAGCCTTACACTCCGGATGGGCTAATACTTCTACTCCGGGGTTTTCAGCTTTGAGTTGCAAAAGTGCTTCGAGTGAGAAACGGCTATGTACATGACAAGCGCCATTCCAAAGAATCATGTTACGCCCTGTTACAGAATTGATATAACTGCCTAAGTTATGATCCGGTCCGAAGATTATTTTAGCGTCAGGAGGTAATTGGTCAACTATATGCTTGGCATTGGAAGAAGTGACCACTATATCCGTCAGAGCTTTTACATCGGCGCTTGTATTGACATAAGAAACCACTAATACTTTCTCATTTTCACATTTTCTTATTTCCTTATTTATAAATTCTTTTAAGTCATCCGCCTTACAGCTATCCGCCAAAGAACATCCGGCATTCATATCGGGAATGAGGACTTTTTTGTCAGGACATAGAATTTTCATCGTCTCTCCCATAAAATGTACTCCGCACATTACCAATATATCCGCGTTCACGCGCGTAGCTTGTTGCGCGAGTGCTAAAGAATCACCGATGAAATCGGCTATTTCTTGTATTTCCGGACGAGTATAGTAGTGGGCAAAAATGACAGCATTCTTTTTGCTTTTAATATCTACTATTTTAGCTTTCCAATCTTCCAATTCCTTGTTATCCATTTTATAAATATTCTTTTTACTTTTTAAATCTATGATATTGATAGTATGTTGAAATTGTTAACAAAGTTTGTAAAAGTTTGATATATAATGAGATAGTGATGTTAAAAGAGATAGTATGAATGTTAATATTTTTGAAAAGTGCAATGTGGAACAAGTTATCAAACGTGAAACAAAGCAGTTGTTAACAATTTGTTTATAACCATTTTTTTAGTCTGAAAATCAGCAAAATAACGACGACAGACATAATCATCAATCCTAACGCGAAAACGTATCCTAATTTCCAATGTAACTCGGGCATAAAATCGAAATTCATGCCATAGAGACTACCGATGAGTGTAGGCGGCAGGAAGATGATATTGATGACGGTAAATATTTTGATGATTCGGTTCTGCTCGATATTAACCAAACCGAGGAAGGTATCCTGGAGGTAGTCAAGACGGTCAAAACCAAATCGCGTATAGTCGAAAAGTGAGTTAATATCCTTGATAATCATCGTAAGCCGCGGGTAGAGTTCTTCGGGAGAGAAATCACATTGGAGGATATTGGAAATAACTCGTTGTTTATCCATTATGTTTTGTCGAATAATGGTAACTTTTTCCTGTAAGTCCTTGATTTGAACGAGCAAATCTTCATCCACGTGGTCTGATTCGGCGTTGATTTGTTGAGAAAGCGCAGTAATCATATCGGTCGTATCCTCAATCAAGTCGGCATCCTTTTCCACTCGTGTTTCGAAAAGCGCTACCAACACGTGATATCCTGTCGGGAAATTACGGGTGTTAACAAATATTTTCTTGAAAGTTTCGTTGAACGTGTCCAATTCGTTATCGCGTATAGACACGAGGATACCGTTTTTGAGGATGAAGTTGACCGGTTCCATCTCAAAATTGTTTTTCAAGAAGTTAGAGTTGGCAACGATGCTGTCATCCGTTTGAATATAACGAGACGAGAGCTCAATTTCTTCCATTTCTTCATCTTCCTGAATATCAATTTTGAGGAATCCCTCAAGAGTATCCTCTGTTTTATCGGAAACGTCGAGCAAATCAATCCAGATGATATCTTTTTTGTCGAGTTCCTTGAGTGCGGAGATAGACCGTGCTACTTTTATTTTCTCCTTATCTTTATAGAATATTTTGATTTCGCTCATTTTCAATCAATTTAGTAAGTTCTACAAATTGTTCTACGGACAGCTGTTCCGGGCGCAATGTAAATATATTCTCTTCGAGGATTGGATTACCCTTTCCTACCAGCTGTTGAAGAGAATTGCGCATTTGTTTTCGCCGCTGGTTGAAGGCTGTTTTAACGACTGTTTTGAAGAGTTCTTCATCGCAGTCGAGTTGTCTTCGTTTATTGCGGGTCATGCGGATAACAGCCGACTTGACTTTAGGCGGCGGATTAAAGACATGTTCGTCCACCGTGAATAAATATTCTATATCGTAATAAGCTTGTAATAAGACGGATAGAATGCCGTACGCTTTCTTGCCGGGTTTGGACGCAAGGCGTTCGGCTACCTCTTTTTGAATCATTCCCGAGCAGACAGGAATACGGTCTTTGTAGTCCAGCACTTTGAAGAAAATCTGGCTGCTTATATTATAAGGATAATTGCCGATGACATTAAATTCGCCCTCGGGATAAATGATATTGAGGTCTAATTTAAGGAAATCTCCTTCGATGAGGTGTAACTCCGGGTACCATTCTTTGAGGTACACGACAGACTCGCGGTCTATTTCGATCGCGGTGAGTTGGATATTCGGATTCTTGAGAAGATATTGGGTCAATACACCCATTCCCGGACCAATTTCGATAGTGGGTCCGGAGTCAATCGTTTCAGCAATTCTCTGGGCGATACTCAGATCCTTTAAGAAGTGCTGCCCAAGAAATTTTTTGGCATGTACTTGTTGCATTTTCAGGGTGATAATCGTCCATGATTTTAATTTTTTAGTTTTATGTTGTTTCGGACTTTGTCCTTGTTCGGATATTAGTACCAAGTAAAACCATACTTTCGTTCAAACAACCAAACATTCTAACAACACGTTATTTCTTTAGCGGCGACAAAAGTACTACTTTTTTTTGAATTATGCAAATAAAAATGCATTTTATTGTCGATTTTCAGGAAAAAAATTTGTTTATATGAAATTTTTTATATAATTTTGCAGCGAAATTTAAAATATTGTGCAATTAGAAACAGCATAAAATCCAGTTAGTAGAACAATAATTGCCTGCCGTATTTCTGCAAATATGATTACTAATTAACCCTATTTATTAACCAAATTTTTAAAGTTATGAGAAAAATTACTTTTTATTTTAGTATGGCGCTCATGGCGTTGTTAATCATGCCTCAAAGCATGTTGGCAGAAGAATGCGAGTTCACTCCGGTGATTTTTCCGGGCCAAGCAGAAGACCGTACTGCTTATGAAGTGAACGCTACCGTCCATGTCGGTGAAGGTGAAATTCCCCAACGTTCAAAAGTAGGATCGCTTGACTACAACTCTATTCAGTCCACAGACATGAATATTGTTTGGGCGAGCGGTCGTGGTGCTTATTTCGTAGGCACTGGAAAAGCCGACTTGACGTACACAGAAAACAACAGAGAGCAGGATTGTTCCTCAAACCACGTGATTCATTACACGGTAGAAAAAGGAACTCCTGTGGCAGGATTTATGGTGAACGACGAACCTGTAAGCGAGTACACTGCAGCGTTGACTCCCGGAGCAGATGGTATAACTACCGGAGAAGATGGTAGCATAAGCGGCTCTGTTTGGACGCCTCCTTGCGTAGTACGCTACAAATATTTCAAACCGGAGTCTATCCGTTTTGTAGATCAAGAAGTACCTCAAAATCAACTGAATCTCCAATCTTCCAATCCTGAAGTAGCTACGATTGATGAGAATGGTCAAGTGGTAGCTACGAACCTTGGTGAGACTACTATCAGCTTTAGTTGGCCTGGAAATGACAATTGGGAAGGAGTAGCTATGTCCTATTTATTACGCGTGAAGAAACCGGTGGCTTTCCATTTCACTCCTAATGAAGTAACTGATTCCGTAAGTAATGTGGTTCAGCGTTTACCGAAAATAGTTCTTGGCGACGATATTACCATCAGTCGTTGGGAATCCAGTAATCCTGAGGTGGCTACAGTGGATAAATCAGGAAACGTAACCATGTTAGCCGTAGGAACCACACAGATTACTGCTATCTTTGACGAGACCGAAGAGTATGCAGGAAAAAGCGCCCATTATACGCTGCATGTGGTAAAGAAAGACCCGAAATTGGCTTTCGAAAGTGGTTACCAAGATACGTATCTTAATTTCCCTGTACAGAGATTGCCTTTGGCAAACCCCTATAAAGTGCCTGTAACATATGTTGTGGAGGATCCTTATGTGGTAGAACTTTCCGAGGATGGATTATTGACACCAAAGAAAGAAGGAAATGTCAAAATAGGAGCAATGTTTGAAGGAAATGATACGTTTAATGAAGCATTTGTGGACTACACGTTGCATATAACCAAATTGGGAGTTACTGTCCTTAATACAGAAATAACCGCAAAGAATGCAGATGATATATTGGGTAATGGTGGTAAAGTGAAATGGATAGGTCATCAGCTTCATATCAAAGACTGGAAAGTGGATGTTTCCGGCATGAGTGACGAAATAAAAGAAGGCGTCATCAAGTCTGAAAAATCCGTTGAGATTAAGGTAAGCGGCGTGTGCTCAATAAAAGGAGCCAAGACATGTATTGAGTCAAGTTCCTCTGTGGCTATTTTCAGTGAAACCACGCTGGATACGCTTAAACTGGAGGCTACAGGAACGGCTATCCATGGTTCTTATCTGAAATTCTCCAATGTAGCCATCCGTGCAAAAGGTGTTCCATCTGCTATTGTGCTTGATGGCGATTTGAGTATGGGTAGAGCTTATCTCTATGCAGAAGGAACACAATATGCCATCCGTTGCATGAATTTCAATATCTATAATGAAGAAGACAAGCCTCTTGAGGGAATAGGAATTCTTACGGAGAATGTGTCCTTCCAAGTAACATCCCACGGTTTTGTTATAGGAGGTAAGGAAAAATCGGAACCTGCTCCGATTGTAGAGATAGGTTGGAAATCGGTAGTTGTTTCGGATGAAGAAGAGACCCTTATTGATTTCGCTGTAGAAGATCCATACGGCAACGAGAACGTCTTCTTCAGTACTAACGCCGAAAACAGGTATAACAAAGAAACAGGACAACTCGAGATATCCACTTCTCTCACCGACGAGCAAGTAGCTGCGGCTATGGAGAGCGTTGTTCCGGGATCCAGTGTATGGGTAAGTTTCTTACCGGGCTCACTGACCTTTGATGTACCGGCTGGAAAGGGTGAGATACTAATTGAGTGTATGACGATGCCTGGTTATTCGCTGAAAGTGAAATTAGAAGGCGAAGCAGCTATCGTCGTTACGCAATCAGACAAGTTAGGTTGGGTCAAAGTGGCTTACGATGTAGTTCTTCCGACGCATGTAGTGATCTATCTGCACGCACTCATCGCTTCGCCAGTTCCTGCGCATATTGCTGCTCAGATCAAAGATGAAGAACCTTCAGCCGGAGCGTTCATCAAGGCACTCAAGATTGTTCCGAACAACGCACCGACTGGTATTGAGGAAATCATCCCGACAGTAGAAGGTACGCAGAAAATCATGCTCAACGGACAGATCTTCATCATCCGTGATGGAAAGGCTTTCAACGCTACCGGTGCACAAGTAAGATAATATTCCATTCGTGGAATTATACAAAAAAATCGTCCTTAGGGGCGATTTTTTTTGCATATGTCAGAAAAAAGTTGTACCTTTGCCGCCGAATTTGTAAAAATAGCAGATAAACAACAATGAAAAAGTTTTTTTATGCAGCACTTATGTGCATGATTAGCATGGTATTCTTTACAGCCTGCGGTAAGGATGAGCCGGAAGATGGCAGTAAGAAAATGAATTACGACCAGATGATTGGTTCGTGGAAACTGACTTCCTATTCCGTTCTTTGGAAGAACCTCGATGACAACATCACTGAGAAAGAGTTGAATTACAACGATGGTTTTCTTGTTATTGAGAAGAAGAAAACCGACGACGGCGATGCGTATTTCTACAAGGAGAATTTCGCCGATGAGAGCCGCGAGGAGTACGAAGGCATGTTAGAAATCGACACGAAGAACAACCAAGTTTATTTCCGTGCAGAGGATGGTTTTCAGCGTAGAGACAATGCGGAGATCTATGATTTCAAGGTTTCGTTCCCGGAGAATGGCAAGATGGAGTGGGACTACCATACTACAGCAACTCATAGCCGTAACAGCGTTTCCCATCAATGCAAACGCGACGTGAAAGCTGTATTTGTAAAACAACTACAATAATTTATTTACAGTATTATGAAGAAGATTTTTTCTTTGGCAGTAGTATGCTGCCTTGCCCTGGTGGGCGCAATGTTCGTTTCTTGCGAGAATGAGCAGAAGAGTAGTTATCCGTATGAAGTAAAGTTGGCTCCGGTGGATCAGGACCCGGCATTGTGCATGCAGTTTGAGCTGAATGGTCTGCCTATTATCAACGACGAGATGGAGAAAGCAGCAGATCAGAAGGGCATCATCTTCAAGGACACACGCAAGAACGCTGATAAGCGTGCCAAAGACGCTTTTGAGAATGGCGTAGCGCGTGTACGCAAAGAGACCAACGACTCGTACAAAGGTCTGATCATCGTTCTCAACCTTGCTGACCCGGTCACTGAGCTCCAAAGAGTGACGCTTTAAGTCATCCGAAAGCAGAAAAATGACGGATTTTTGCATAAAAGGAGTGCCTTGGCACTCTTTTTTTGTGTATAAGTTTGCATATATCGGATTTTTTTTGTACTTTTGCACGCCATTTGGATGACGAAGTAAAATAATGAACCAACTCGCGCAAATAATAACGAAAATAATTGATTTTTTCTATCCGCCGTTCCGGAAAATCATGTCCGAGCAGTTGTTCCGTTATGCTGCCTGCGGAGGTGGAAACTTAGTGCTTGACTGGGTACTTTATTTCCTGGTGTATAACTTTGTTATAGGGCACGAAATAGTCAATTTGTCATTTGATATTTGTCATCTGTCAATTAATCAGGCGATTACTCCCCATATAGCCACATTGTGTATAGTCTTCCCGATTACGTTGCTGACCGGGTTTTGGCTGCAGAAATATGTCACATTTACACGTTCTAACCTGCACGGCGTCAGACAATTAGGGCGCTATACGCTTATCGTCGCAATCAATCTGGCAATCAACTATTTCGGGCTCAAGTTATGCGTTGAGAGTCTGGGGTGGTATCCTACTCCGAGCAAAATAGCTGTCACTCTCGTTACGGTGATAATCAGTTATTTCTGCCAGAAATACTATACCTTCCGTGTAACCAAACAAATCCAATAGATATGCGTAAATTTTTCTTTCTTTTGGCAGCACTTATGGTGACAACAAGGGTTATGTCTGAAAACCCAATGTCCTTTACGGTTAATGGTCCCGAGGAGCGTTATAACCAGATCAAGGTGGTTAATCATACCTCTTATTCGAATTTTGAATGTAGAGTTTTTGCTTTGAATGAGGACGACTCCCTGGGTGAACTGTATGGTATTTATAATCTGAAAGGCTATGATGATACGGATTCCAAAGTCCGTTGGGTGGATAGAAATACCAAATTAGGTATTCAGTTTCCCGACGAGCTACCCGGAGAAGTGGAATTTTTAGTCGAATACAAAGACTACCCGCTCTATGATTTAATTGTCATCTACTTCGTTGACAAAAAATAATAGAAAAATAGGAGTATGCCCAAAAGCCATAAGTGAGTAGGCGGAATAAAAAAGAAAAACAGAAATGAAAAAAAGATTTCTACTTTTTATTGTGTTCTTCTCATGCCTATGTGTGCATGTAGATGCAAAATATTGTGTATTCAATTATGCCGGATTGCAATACAACGCGGATGATGAGACCAGAGAGTGCAAGGTTGAGAGAAGATATAATTACAATTTACATTCTATCACTATTCCGGATGTAGTGTATGATACTATATGGGGAGAAAGCATATGGTCAGAAGAGAAAAAAGAATGGATAAAAACAATTGAGAAATTAGAA
Source organism: uncultured Bacteroidales bacterium (assembly GCA_900319995.1). GTDB lineage: Bacteria > Bacteroidota > Bacteroidia > Bacteroidales > Paludibacteraceae > Colicola. The sequence goes on along the minus strand of ONQO01000004.1, from coordinate 32,930 downwards.
TCATATACTCCTACTATCATTGGAGCAGGAGCTTTTTCTCAGCAGACGGACATTATTTCCGTTAACCTTGGACCTATCAACGAAATACAACAATCGGCTTTCAGTAATACATCTATTGTTGCCATAGAAAGTGAATTGGTAACTTATATAGGACCAAGTGCTTTTAGCAATTGTCCGTTACTCGTGTCTGCTCTCTTTCCTTTTGCGACCACTATTGAGGATATGGCTTTTTACAATTGCGTGTCTTTACAGGCATTTGTTTTACCACCACTCTTGGTAGAACTTGGTGAAAGCGCTTTCGAAGGATGCGAAGATATGGACTATGTGACTTGCACTTGTCCGCTTTTGAAAGAAATTCCAAGTTTTTGTTTTCGTTTCTGTAAAGACTTGAGGGAGTTTGATTTTCCTACTATGAATTTAAACAAGATTGGTAAGCATGCATTCCAAGGATGTGTTTCTTTGGACGAGATTTCCATTCCGGATGATATTACAACTATTGAAACCAGTGCATTTGCAGATTGTATTTCATTGAAAAAGGTCTATATCAATGGCGCGCACACTAACATAGAATACAGCGTGTTTAATGGCTGTAAAAGTTTAACGACATTACGACTTACAGCCAATGAATATACGCCATTAATGAAATCTATAATGGGAAATAATATGGACGCATTACAGGTGATTGAACTCAAAGACAACAGTACATTCATTCCCGATCAATGTTTCTATGGTTGCCAAAATATTCATACCGTGGATATGCACGAAGGAATTACGTTTATCGGCGCATGGGCTTTTAGTGATTGTAAGGCGTTAAAAAAGATTACATTGCCCAATTCTATCACCAAAATCCATGATGCCGCCTTCTATAATTCCGGCATTGAAGAAATCACATTCCCTGACAAATTGTCGTATGTAGGAAATGAAGCATTCCGTAATTGTAATTTGAAAGAAATACGTATTCCTGCCAATATAGATACCGTAGGATTTTTCTGTTTTGCAGGAAATGAGCATTTAGCCCGTGTATATATAGAGGGAACCCCGTATTGGAATACCAATGGAGGAAGCAGTAATGCTTTCTCTGGTTGTAAGGAAATACAATATGCAGAGATGATGTGCCATCGTGATACCTATAATCCCTATTTGCTCTTTTATAGTGCCAATGAATCTATGGAAGAGTTTCGACTGCTTGAAGGAAGCACAGCTTTGGGTGATATCGGTTGGGATAGCGGAGCACTCAACGGCATGACACAGCTGAAAAAAGTGATTATACCCGAAGGAGTCGAAGTGATAGGAGTAGCCGCGTTCGAGAATGATACAGCATTACATGAGATTGATTTGCCGCACTCATTGGACAGTATCGGTTTTAAAGCATTCTCCAATACGGGACTGCATGAAGTTACACTTCCTTCAGCAATTCGTTGGGCTGATGAAAAAGTGTTCTTTCAATGCAAGCAACTAACAAAGGTGGATATGGGTGGTTTGAAAGTGATTCCTAAATTTGCACTGTATGACTGCGAAGCCCTTACTTGTCTAATCATGGATAGCGTACAAGTCATGGATAGACAAGCTTGTGCTTATACGCCGCTCACATCCATTTATTTACCAGAAACATGTGACTCACTACTACAGGATGCGGTATCTTTTAATACCACCATAAAAAAAGTGGTTTGCAGGGCTGTTACACCGCCCATAGTGACAAGTATGTACAATGCCTTCTATGTCAATGACGATATCAAGTTGTATGTACCGGAACAGAGTATAACTGACTATAGTTCAGCTCCGTTATGGAAGCAGTTTAAGACCATTGAGCCTTTGAAGAACATTCCCGCTGATCCGGAGGACTGCCACTATGATATTGCTGATGCGGTTAATACGATAGACAATACTTCCGAAACTATACGCAAAATAATAGACAACGGAAGTATGCTTATCCTCATGCCGGACGGCAGAAAATATGGCATTACCGGTGAAAAGAGATAAAGTGTAAAAAAATATCGTTTTCGAATATGAAATATCTGAGTAACATATTGGCAATAATAGCAATTATTTTTGCGGCCTTTGTGCAATATACTGTTTATACTGATATCATTCTGCCTTATAAAAGCAAGCAAAAATATTTTTACAAAGAGGGGGTATATACCAATAAAAATTATGATTACAATGATTCGAATGGGCAAAGTGCTCGGTATGATACAGTCCCAATTTTTCAAAAACCTGATATGTATGCGAAAGTAATAGGTTATATCAACGTAGATACGGTTTTTGAGGCACAATCAATAGAATCCTTGCCGGAAAATGATCCGCTAAGAAAAGTGGAGAACGCGGATTATTGGTATATATTGCCGGATAACAAAGGCTATGTTTGCGAAAGGGAGATTGTTCCAAAACAAGAGATTCAAAACGGGAATAGTAAAAAGAAGAAAGGCAAGCAACAACTGGAATTAGGTAGTCATAGTCTTTTTCATCGTGAATATACTACACACGGCAAAATTTTGGCAGCTTTCTTTCAAGGCAATTCAATTTATATATTGTCCGGATGTGCGCTTTTGATGGTTTTGTTGCTGTATCTTCTTCATCCGCGTTCCAGAGCCAAAGGGGATGCTATCACAGCTCCCTTGTCTCCGCGAGAATATAATATCTTAACATGCACTATTCCTTTGTCACTAATAGCATGTTCACTAATGATTTTATACATAATTGTCGGTATCAAGGAAACGGACATGGGTACTTCATTATGGTATATTAATCCCTGGAGATTGGGCTGGTGGGTACTTTTGACCGGACCTGTAATCAGCATTCTTGTAATTCTAAATACGATGTTGTTTGCCACCGATGCCAACTATTTATCCCGTATAATCAAGTATAAAGGTGATAAATGGTATAATAGGATATTTGTTATATTAGCCATTCTTTTGTATTATCCCATCGGAATTATTGGTGCAATAACAACATTTATATTCGGTTTAATCGGGTTAGTTTTAATATATACTGCTTTTAATATGATAAAAGAAGCTCCCAAAGAGTTCGTAAAAGCGGCAGCAGAGTCTTCTAGAAAGACTAATGACGCACTGTCTCCACAAGGCCCCTATTATGGTGTAGAATTAAGTGATGGCTCCAAAGTCCGCCTACAGAACGTATTTGGAAATATGTACAAGGATGATGCCGGACATGAGTATGTAAAGTCGCAAGATGGTGAATATACACGTATAAGCTAATAACTTAAGTTTCTTTATTCCCCAAAATTCAAAAAAATGGCATACAAATTTGCGTATGTCATTTTTTTGTTGTACCTTTGCACCCGCAAAGGTTTTAGAATTATGGATGATTACCGTTTTACAAACATTGACCAAGAGCCTACAGAGGAACAGTTGGACCAGTTGATGCACGAAGTAGCAGTAGAGGCGAAAGAGCGCCACGACCGTGCACACGCTGCCTATTTCGCACATATCCGCCAAATGGCGCAAGAATTATGAAAAAGCCTGTTCTGATAGTTATTGCCGGCCCGAATGGCTCGGGAAAGACGTCCACTACTCGTTTGGTCATCAAGCACGAGTGGGCTGAGCAGTGTGTATATATCAATCCTGACGAAATAGCGCAAAGCAAGTTCGGAGACTGGAACGATATAAATGCTGTGCGTCAAGCGGTTGAGTATTGTGACGAATGGCGCGAACAATTACTCCGCGAACACAAAGATTTCATCTTTGAAACGGTGTTGTCTTCCGACGGGAAAGTAGATTTCTTGAGACGCGCAAAGGAGGAAGGATATTTTATTCGTATGTTCTTTATCTGCACCGAATCGCCGACCATCAACGCAGCACGTATTGCCAACCGCGTCATGGAAGGCGGACACGATGTGCCCATTCAGAAAATTATATCGCGTTATGAGAAAGCCATTATCAATGCCATAAAGGTAACACAATTTGTAGATAGAGCGTATTTTTACGACAACTCTATTGACAATCAAAATGCACATTTGTTATTCCGCACCGTTGATGGCAGGTTCGCCAAGAGATATGTAGAATCATTCCCTCAATGGACAGAAACAATTATTGAATCAATAAAATAACCCTCGTCGCCTGCCGACGTTAAACAGCAAAAACATCTATCGGTCTGACCGATAAACCCGGCGCAAAGCGTTGCGCTACATGAGAAAATAAAGCACTAAGCTAAAAACTTGGGAACTCGAAAACTGGACACTTTTGAGATTCTTTCACCAAGAACAAGGCTTTTGCTCACGTGTGCGTGAGCCTTGTTCTGTAGATATTTGGTGAAAGAAGGTAGTCCAGAATCCTCGAGTCCCGAATTGAAGCTAACAAGCCTCACGTTTTTTGTGTGCATAATGATTAAAAAAATATAAATTTTATGGAAATCTTTAGTATTTTATTCTTTATTGTAACAGTCGTTTTGACGTTTGTAACTGCAAGTGTTGCCCGCAAACGAGGACGTAGCGGATTAGGTTGGTTCTTATTGGCATGTATTATTTCGCCTTACATCTCCCTAATTATTTTGGCATGTATTGGAGATACAGAGGAGAAAAAGAGGGAAAAAATTTACGAAGAGGAACTATTAAGAAAAGAAATATGGCGATCTAATTTCTCTCATTCAGAGGGGACAACTACTTCTTCTCCCCCAAATCAACAAAAATCGGGAAAAACTATTAACGATTTGTACAAAAGATAGAATGTATGCAGGTGTGTCGAAATTACTGATTCAAAGAAAGAATATTGATAATATTGGTATTTTTTGACCTATAAAGATTTTTTGGAATCATTTTTGGATTTTTTGGACGAAATAAACAAGCGATGAGTCATTTTTGACACACCGCTTGTTTTTTGATATTACTGACATCTAACCGCCCTTCAAAAGCGCCACCAAACTCCCTCGATGCAAAAGGTTTTTACCACCTTTTTACCACAAAAAAGCGGGTGATTAGCGCGTTATTACCGCGTTATTACCGTGTAATTAACGCGACATTCAGCCTACGATTACCTAAGAAACTGCCTCAAACTGTCACAAACTGAAAAAATGGCATAAATCTTTGATAATTAATACTATATACCGCAAAAATAATTATGCCAAACTTGACCCCAATACGGTTTTATTAATCCCTAAAAGAAATATTTACCAACCATCCTTGTTGCATCTGTCTGCCCTATGCCCAATAATGTTTCGGATAAGGGCTGAAAACGACAAATTTAATAAAAAGTTATTAAATTCTTGCATATTTGATTTTTTTTTTGTAATTTTGCAGCGAATTTTGTAGAATAGGCATATAATGACAGTACAAGAGACCGAACACGCCATCAAATTAGTAAAGGATACCTTCCAATTACAATTGTCTGCGATGCTGCGGCTACGCCGGGTTACGGCGCCTCTTTTCGTGGAATCCGGGCATGGTTTGAACGATGATCTGACGGGTGTGGAGCAACCGGTACGTTTCTTTGTACCAGCCTTGAACAGGCAATGTGAAATTGTTCATTCGCTCGCCAAATGGAAACGGATGAAACTATGGCATATACGCTCGGCTGCCGGATTAGGCATCTATACCGACATGAACGCGCTGCGTACCTTTGAAACGCCGGACGATATTCATAGCCTGTATGTCGATCAGTGGGATTGGGAGAAAGTGATTACGCCGGAAGAGCGCACAGAGGATTACCTGCATGAGACGGTTAGGCGCATTTATGCTGTACTGCTTAACACCGAGTATGTCGTATGTGAGCACTACGCGGAGTTGAAGCCTTTTTTGCCGAAAGAGATCTGTTTCATCACCTCGGAGGAGTTGCTGCAACGATATCCTGACTTGACTCCGCAAGAACGTGAATATGCGATATGCAAAGAGAAAGGCGCGGTGTTCATTCAGGGCATAGGCGGAGTGCTGTCTGATGGCAAAAGACACGACAGCCGTGCTGCGGATTATGACGACTGGGCGTTGAACGGGGACATACTGATATGGTATCCGGAGTTGGGTAAGCCGATAGAGTTGTCATCTATGGGTATCCGCGTCAACGCAGAGTCGATGGCGAGTCAGTTGGCACAAGCGGGGCATGAAGCATGGGCGGAACTGGAGTACCATCGCTTGGTGCTCAATAATACTCTTCCTTTGAGCATTGGTGGCGGAATAGGGCAGTCAAGACTGTGTATGGTGTTGCTGCATAAACGCCACATCGGTGAAGTACAAGTGAGCGAATGGGCGGAGGAAGAAAAAGCCCGTTGCGAAAAAGAAGGAATAATGCTATTACAATAACCTCAAAATACAATTTCTATGTTACACACATTATGTTCAGCTCTCCACACGGAGGTATCCGATATGCCATTCAAGGTGTCGGATCAGTTTGTAGAAGAAAATCAAGTGGTCGCTGTTCTGTCCGGCGGAACAGAGGCGCAATTTGTGGAATTGGTTCGCGATAAAAAGATTGATTTGAAGCGGCCTGTATATTTGATGGTCAGTGAGTATAGTAACTCTCTGCCCGCAGCACTGGAGATTCTGAGTTATATCCGTCTGCGTAACGGTATCGCGAAAGTGATGCAGCATCCGAAAGACACTATTTTCCCCGATACCAACGAAACGGATTCGTTGACGCGTGCTCCCCGTGAGAAAGTGTTGCATAACGACAAAAAGCAACGTTTGGGTGTAGTGGGCAAGCCGTCTGACTGGCTGATTGCTTCGCAGGTGGATTACAAAGAAGTGTTGGATAAGATGAACTGCGAACTGGTGGATATTCCTTTCACCGAGTTGTCAAGTCTTGGCGAGGTGGATCCGGGTATGAAAGGCGCAGAGGCTATCTATGGCCGCTTGAAAGAGATTGTCGCCAAGTATCAACTCGATGGTGTAACGGTACGTTGCTTCGACCTTTTTGCAACTTGCAAGAACACAGGTTGTATTGCTGTGAGCAAACTGCAAGACGAGGGTATTCCTGCCGGTTGTGAAGGTGATATACCCGTACTGCTGACCATGATGGCATGTAAAAAACTGACGGGCGAACCCGGATTTATGGGGAATCCTGCACGTATTCAGCCGGACGGAAAGATACTTCTTGCCAAGTGTACCATCGCCCTGAGCATGACAGAGAAACATGAGTTCACTACACATTTCGAATCAGGTATAGGTGTGGCTATTCACGGCGAAGTGCCCGCAGGCGATTATACGCTGGTCAAACTGAGTCACGATATGAAACATCTCTTGGCGGTCAACGTAACCGTTACGAATTGCCAGTATGAGAAGAACCTCTGCCGCACGCAGATTTGGATTCAGTCCACGCCAATAGTAAGCCAATACCTGCTTACATCTCCTTTGTCCAACCACCACGTGCTCATCAAAGGTCACCACGCGGCTAAATTCTGGAGAGACTAATGCTGTTACATATACTTTCATCCGAAATGCACCGCGAGGCGCTGGCTGTACCTTTTGTATTGCCGGAGTCGTTCTTGCGTGCGAACCAAGTAGTGGCTGTGCTGACAGGAGGAACCGAAGCGAAGTTCGTTCATTTGGTGGAAGAGGGCTTGATTGACCTTCACAAACCGGTTTTTCTGATGGTCAGCGGGCATAGTAACTCATTGGCGGCTTCGTTGGAGATTCTGAGTTATATCCGTCAGCATAACGGCGTGGGAAAGGTTATGATGTCTGCGGAAGATACCGCTATAGATACTGACAACCGCTTGTCCGTAATCAGTCAGCCTTCAGAGTCGTTGTTAACTTCTTTCAAACAACCTCAAACGACCTCAAATGACCTCAACCCACAGAGGTTGGGTGTGGTCGGATTTCCTTCCGACTGGCTCATTTCGTCCCGTGTGGATTATGAGATGGTGCTCCGCACGATGAATATCGAACTCGTGGATATTCCTATTGAAGAAATGACTTCTTTAGGCGAAGTGGATCCGGGTATGAAAGGCGCTGAGGCTATTTATGAGCGGCTGAAAGAGATTGTACAAAAATATAACCTGCAGGGCGTGACCTTGCGTTGTTTCGACTTGCTGACCACGGTGAAGAACACCGGATGTATAGCGTTGAGCAAACTGAATGACGAAGGTATTCCGGCCGCTTGTGAGGGAGATATACCCACTTTGCTGACCATGATGCTTTGCAAAAAACGGACAGGAGAATTATGTTTCCAGGTAAATCCTGCCCGTATCAAAGCAGATGGAGAAATGCTGTTTGCGCATTGTACGCTACCGCTGGGCATGACTGAGAAACATGAGTTCACCACCCATTTCGAGTCGGGCATAGGAGTCGCTATTCATGGTGACCTGCCGACGGGCGATTATACATTGGTCAAACTGAGTGCTGACCTGAAACGCTTGTTAGCGGTGGATGTAGAGCTTGAGCGTTGCCAATTCGAAGCAGACTTATGCCGCACGCAGGTTTGGATAAAAGCGACGCCCGAAGTGGCGCAGTATTTCCTTACCTCGCCCATCCATAACCACCATGTCCTCATCCGTGGACATCATGCTGCAGAAATGAAGAAATAGCAGAAAGCAAATGTGGCTATAGCAAACAGATGATAAAATAACAACAAAAAGTAAATGTTTTTATGAATTTACCAGAAAATGCCGGCAGACCTTTGAAACCGGGTGAGAAATACCAACCGATTCTACGTGGCGACAAGGATTACCCCGAGGTGACTCCGTATAGCGTCAGCGTAGGTGTTCTGATGGCGGTTATTTTCTCGGCTGCGGCTGCTTACCTTGGACTGAAAGTCGGTCAGGTGTTTGAGGCGGCTATCCCTATCGCTATCATTGCTGTGAGTTTGTCCTCTATACTCGGGCGCAAAAACGCTTTGGGTGAAAACGTAATGATTCAGTCAATAGGTGCCAGCTCGGGAGTTATTGTGGCAGGAGCGATTTTCACGCTTCCGGCATTGTATATCTTGCAAGCCAAGTACCCGGAGATGACTGTCACTTTCACACAGATATTCTTCTCGTCGTTATTGGGAGGCTGTCTTGGAATATTGTTTCTGATACCTTTCCGCAAGTATTTTGTCCAGGAGAAACACGGCGAGTATCCTTTCCCCGAAGCAACGGCCACAACACAAGTGTTGATCAGCAATGAGGTTCAAAGTGACGAAGTACCAAGTACAAAGGAAGAGAAAGCTTCTTCTGCTGCGAAACCGCTTATATGGGCTGCGGCTATTGGAGGCTTGTATGACTTTGTCGTCAGTACGTTCGGCTTATGGACAGAGCAGTTAAGCACACGCATGGTCCAATGGGGAGAGACGGTAGCGATGAAAACGAAACTGGTTTTCTCGATTAATACTTCCGCTGCCGTACTTGGTTTGGGTTTTATAATCGGTCTCAAATATGCAGCTATCATTTGTGCAGGTTCCTTATTCGTATGGTGGGTACTGTTGCCTGTTTTAGGAGCCATGCCGGGAATGGCGGAAACCGATCCGCAAGTGTTGTTTACCGACTACGGGCGCAATATCGGCATTGGCGCTATCGCCATGGCGGGATTGATAGGAATTGTACGTTCATGGGGCGTGATTAAAAGTGCCGTAGGATTGGCGAAGAAAGAACTTGCTCCCAAAGGACAAAATGATAAATTGCAGGGAACCAAGCTGCTACGCACGGAGCGTGACCTGAGCATGAAGCTCCTCGTTGTGGCGATTGCAGTGGCGTTAATATGCACGTTGGTGTTCTTTTTTGTCGGTGTTCTGCATAATTTCTGGCAGGCATTGGTTGCCTTCCTCGTAGTGACAATCATAGCCTTCCTCTTTACCACGGTAGCAGCCAATGCGATTGCTATCGTCGGCTCTAATCCTGTGTCCGGCATGACGCTAATGACGCTTATCGTCGCGAGTGTGGTCTTTGTGGCTGTAGGTATGAAAGGTGCCAGCGGCATGGTAGGTGCTATGGTCATCGGCGGGGTTGTTTGTACCGCCTTGTCTATGGCAGGAGGATTCATTACAGACTTGAAAATTGGCTATTGGATAGGTTCCACTCCACGCAAACAGGAGACATGGAAATTCCTGGGTACGCTTGTTTCGGCTGCCACTGTTGGAGGTGTGATGATTATTCTCAACAAGACTTACGGTTTTGTAGGCGAGAATGCATTGGTGGCGCCGCAGGCAAACGCCATGGCTGCGGTGATTGAACCGCTGATGTCAGGACAGGGAGCACCGTGGATGTTGTATCTGGCTGGTGCCGTATTGGCGCTGATACTCAGCCAGTTGAGCGTACCTGTGCTGCCTTTCGCTTTAGGTATGTTTATTCCGCTGCCTTTAAATACACCTCTATTGGTAGGTGGACTAATCTCCTGGTTTGTAGGAGAAAAACATCAGCAGAAAGGAACACTCATTGCTTCAGGATTCATAGCCGGTGGCGCACTAATGGGTGTCGTTTCGGCGATTGTCAAGTTCTGCGGAGCCGATTGTTATTTGACGCAGTGGGCAGGTAGCGGTAGTGCCGCTCTCGTTGGAATAGCGGCATATGTTGCGCTGATTGCATACTTCATCATCGCGGCCAAAAAGAAATAATAGTGCCAAATGTTTAATTTAAATGGGTAAAACTAAAAAAGTGGAATTTTTGGAAGTGCCCTATACTATTAATAACAAACAAATTTTAACAATATCAAACAATTAAAACTATGGTAAGTTACAAAGAATTAGGTCTTGTGAACACCCGTGAGATGTTTGCCAAGGCTATCAAGGGAGGCTATGCTATCCCGGCATTTAACTTCAACAACATGGAGCAACTCCAGGCTATCATCAAAGCTTCGGCTGAGACCAAGAGCCCGGTTATTCTTCAGGTTTCCAAAGGTGCGCGTAACTACGCTAACCAAACACTTCTTCGTTACATGGCTCAGGGTGCCGTTGAGTACGCTAAAGAACTCGGTTGGGAACACCCGCAGATCTGTTTGCACCTTGACCACGGAGATAGCTTCGAGCTTTGCAAGAGCTGCGTGGACTTCGGTTTCTCGAGCGTTATGATTGACGCTTCGTCGCTGCCGTATGAGGAGAACATCGCCCTCACCAAGAAAGTAGTGGACTACGCTCACCAATACGACGTAACCGTTGAGGCTGAGCTCGGCGTGCTCGCAGGTGTGGAAGACGAGGTTTCGTCGGCTGTCAGCCACTATACCAAGCCGGAAGAGGTAGTTGATTTCGCTACCCGCACCGGTTGCGACAGCCTGGCTATCTCCATCGGTACCAGCCACGGAGCTTACAAGTTCACTCCGGAGCAATGTACCCGTGACCCGAAGACCGGACGTCTCGTTCCTCCTCCATTGGCTTTCGACGTATTGGATGCAGTCATGGAGCAGCTTCCGGGCTTCCCCATCGTTCTCCACGGTTGCGCAAGGCTGCCAAGAGCGCAGTATGCAAGATTAACATCGACTCCGATAGCCGTCTGGCGTTCACCGCTGCTGTCCGTAAGGTATTAGCAGAGAAACCGGGTGAGTTCGATCCGCGTAAGTACTGCGGTCCTGCTCGTGACCTCATGGAGGAGCTTTACAAGCATAAGATCATCAACGTCCTCGGTTCCGACGGCAAAGCAGAGTAAATCATAAATTTGAAATCATAAATTTGAAATCATAAAATGGCTTTACCATTTATGACCGCTGAAGAAGCGGCTGAATTGATTCAACATGGTGACGTCTTGGGCATGGGTGGCTTTACGGCTACCGGAGTGCCCAAGGCCGTTCCTTTTGCCCTCGCTCAGCGTGCGGAGCGTCTGCACGCAGAAGGCAAGCCGTTCCGAGTAGGACTGGAGACAGGTGCTTCGATGGGTGACAGTTGTGATGGTGCGTTGGCACGTGCGCATGCAGTTGAGTTCCGTACGCCCTATCAGTCCAACAAATCCATGCGTGAGGAGATCAATGCCGAGGGTACGCACTATTTCGACATGCACCTGAGCCACATGGCGCAAGACCTGCGTTATGGCTTCCTGCCCAAACCCAAGTTCGCTATTATCGAGGCTTCGTATGTAGGCGAAGACGGTACGATCGTGCCGGCTGCCGGAGTAGGCATCATGCCGACTATCTGCCGCATGGCGGATAAGATTATCGTCGAGCTCAATGAGATGTTCCCTGCTACCATGCGGGGTATGCACGATCTCTATGAGCCGCTCGATCCTCCTTGCCGCCGCGAGATACCTATCTACAAACCCTCCGACCGCTGCGGCTCTGACCACTTGAAGGTCGATCCCGCGAAGATTGCTGCGGTAGTGAAGACCAACCGTCCGAACGAGATAGCAGCTTTCACACCGGTGGATGAGACAACCGCTAAGATCGGTGCTAACGTAGCTGCCTTCCTGGAGGCAGAGATGAAAGCCGGACGTATTCCTGCGTCTTTCCTGCCGATCCAATCGGGTGTGGGCAACGTAGCCAACGCCGTCCTCGGTGAGCTCGGTAAGAACCCGCATATCCCGCCGTTTGAGATGTACTCCGAGGTGATTCAGGACTCCGTCGTGGACCTCATCAAAGCCGGCCACTGTAAGTTTGCTTCCGGTTGTTCCCTGCGTCTCGTGGAGAGCAAGATGGCGGAAGTCCTTGCTGACCTGGATTTCTACCGCGACAAGCTCTTGCTTCGTCCGCAGGAGACATCCAACAGCCCGGAGATCGCACGTCGTCTCGGTATCATCGCTATCAACACCGCTCTCGAGGCAGATATCTACGGAAACGTCAACTCGACACATGTATGCGGCACGAAGATGATGAACGGTATCGGCGGTTCAGGCGACTTCGCGCGCAACGCGTACCTTTCTATCTTTACGACGGCTTCCACCGCCAAGAACGGCGCTATCTCGTCCATCGTACCGATGGTAACGCACCTCGATCACTCCGAGCACTCTGTGAAGGTCATCGTCACCGAGCAAGGTGTAGCCGATCTGCGTGGTAAGAGTCCGCGTCAGCGTGCTGAGGAAATCATCAATAATTGTGTGGCTCCCGAATACCGTGAGATGTTGCGCGACTACCTTAAACACGCAAAGCACGGACAGACGCAACACAACCTTTCGCTCGCTTTCGCGATGCATGAGGAGTTCCTCAAGTCCGGAGATATGCGTAATACCAAATGGGAGAATTACCTACGATAACAAACAACAGATGAAATTATGATTGGAGAAATTATTTATATTTTGGGTATCGTATGTGCCGTATGGTGCGTATGGGATATCTTCCAAACGGCTAAATGTGGTTTGGTAGGTAAGATCATTGCTTCCGTCCTTGTCTTGGCTTTCAGCTGGGTAGGATTTGCTGTTTACTATTTCTTGGTACGCGGCAAGATTTGACGGCAGACAAACCAAACGGTCAATGACAAAAAAACGCTCACAATGGAGCGTTTTTTTGTTTTGAATGTAGCTTTAAGTGCCCTTAAAACTTGTCCAAAGAAAGGCGTACACCTTCCAGTTCTTCTTTGCAGTGTTTGAGCAATGATGTGGCTTCCGAAGCAAGACGTTTATACTCGTCCATGCTCAGCGCCTCGGCTTTTTCTAATTGCTCAATAATTGTCTCTGCGCGTTTTATTGATTCATCGTATGTCATAATTGAGAGAATTACTAAGAGAGTTTTCCATTTTGGAGCAAGTTTCGCGTGTGGCGAAAATGCTTTTGAACAGCTTGCGCCCCAAACCAATACGGCGGCAGTAGTCTTCGTATCGTTCCGTTTCGAAATGTATGTCGTGACGTGGGTAACTGAGAGGTGTAATGTTGATGTACGTAAACAGCGGAATAAGGTTCTCGCGCGGGTCCGAAGACTCTGTTCCTGAGAAACGGTCGATATGTATCTGCTCGGGGAACAACACGGTTATGCCGCGTTGATGACAGCGTTCGGATAACGGGCGTATGATGGTCTCCAGACACTCGGACACATGCGTCAAATCGAAGTTTTGGTACTCCGATTCACCTATCTTGCGTACCGGGCGTAATTGGAGTTGGTTCACTGGAACGCCGGCAAACAGCGTGTCAAACTCTGCCAACTCATCCGTATTGTCCGCGTTCATCGTGTAATTGACACGGACGTTGAAATTCGGGAATCGGGACTTCACTTGTTTGATGGATTCCAGTAGTTGCAGGAACGCATCGAAGTCTGCCGTTTCGCCCATCATCTGTTCGTATGTCTCGCGGCGAATACCGTGCAGCGAGATGGTCAGTTCGTTCAGCCCTGATTCCACCAGTGCCGCTAATTGCTCGTATTGGAGCCTTGCGCCGTTACTGGTGAGCGCGATATAAGGTACGCCATATTGCCTGCCTAAACGCACTAATTGCAGAGTGCCTTCCATGTCCATTGTAGGCTCCGCGCCGCAACCAATCTGCAGTCTTATTGTGCGGTGAAAAAGGGAATGGGCGATATGTTCTATTTGTTCGGCATCCAGTTTTCCGCTACGACGTTTGGCACGTTCTTCCGCATTACTGAAATAACACATTTTGCACCGATAGTTGCAGGCCAATACAGGATCGATGAACACGCCTAAATAACGCCTACGCGTACGATGCAGCAACCATAGAGCCGTCAGTTTCAAACGGCTGCCACTTAAATGCGAAAAACGGCGTAATAAAGCATAAATGTCCATAAATTCTCAATTCTCCATTCTCAATTCTCCATTCTCAATTCTCCATTCTCCATTCTCCATTCTCACCTCTCTACTTTCCCTTTCCCCGAAGGATAACACCCGTAGTGTAGAACAATATTTTCATGTCTAATAGGAGTGACATATTCTCCACATAGACCACATCGCAGTTCAGACGTTCGATCATCTTTTCCATGGTATCGGTGTATCCCACACGGATGGGACCCCAACTGGTCAGCCCCGGACGCACTTTGTAAAGCAGACAGTAGTACGGAGCCTCTTTCATGATTTGCTCGATGAAATAAGGTCGTTCCGGACGCGGACCCACTACTGACATCTCCCCTTTCAAGATGTTCCATAACTGTGGTAACTCGTCTAAACGATATTTGCGAAGCCAATGACCTATCTTCGTGATACGCGGATCGTTGTCATGGGTTATCTGAGGAACTCCGTTCTCTTCGGCATGGTCTATCATCGTGCGGAACTTGTATATCCGGAACGGCAGACCGTACATGCCTATTCGTTCCTGTGTATAGAGAACAGGTCCTCGCGACGACAATTTGACTTGAAGTGCAATGAACGCCATCAGCGGTGAAAGGAGAATCATACCGAACACAGCGACAGCCACATCGCATGTACGCTTGATACACAGTTCCGAATCCGTCATGTGGTACTCAGTAATCCGTATCAAAGAAGGACGGTCAAGATGTCCGATACGTGCTGCGCCGGTCAGCATATCGTACACGCGCGGAACCATACTTATCTCGCACGTAAGCGGGTACAGGCGCGCAATAAGGGCATACAAATCACGGTCCGTGTATCCGTCCGGCAAATCGATAATCACTTCGTCCTGCTCACCGACACTTAACCGCTCAGCCTCTACCATCGAATGTACCACCTTCGTGCGCTGAATGCCCCTTCGCCGCGATAGCAACGTGATTGTCAAACGGGGGAGATAACTCAATGTGAACTGTAAGCCGAACAGTACCAACAGCGATACAATATACCGTTTATAGTTCTCTGTCGGGTCATCGATGATAATAATGAAAAAGAAAAGGAGAGAAATAATGGCTGCGGAGAAAAATGTCCGCATGAACTCTCGCCATAACGGTTTCTGGAAGGGACGAAGATAATAACCGGACAGATAGTAAACGAGCAGACATACAAACGGATAGACAATCAACGGAGGCCAGAAATCGAACGCAGGTATTAGGACATCCTCCAAAATCTCCATACGCTCCTCATAGACAACCCATCTGAACCCGAGGAAACACAACCACACCAGTTCACTGCTGATGAGGTCGGCGGTCAGATACCATATTTGTTGTTTGCGACGTAAAGTCATGCTCTTATAATCTTAAAACTACCGTCTGTATGGATCTTGATAATACTGCTCGGCTCATGAGGACAGTCATCCTCCCTGCGGTATCGGCAAACATAATCTGCTCCGTCCAGAATAGCCTGCTCTATCTCGTTGAAGAAACGTGCAGGGCTGTGACCGCTGATGTTGGCGCTGGTTGACACAATAGGATGGCGCAAACGCTCACACAGCGCCTTGCTGAACGATTCATGCGTGATACGGATTCCTATCGAACCATCTTCGGCAATCAAGTTCGGAGCGATGTTCCGGGCTCCCGGATAAATAATGGTCAGAGGCTTAAAACCCTCATCCTCAGTGCATTGCGCATCGTCACCTTGTACGTCCAACAGCGTCCACGCCGTATCGGGAATATCCGACAGGTAGTAATTCAGCTTCGAGGGGCTGTCTAACAGCACAAGCATCGATTTGCTGTCAGAACGCTGTTTGAGCGCATAGATACGCCTAACCGCTTCGACATTCGTCGCATCGCAACCGATGCCCCATACCGTGTCGGTCGGATAAACAATCACACCGCCTGCGCGCAGTACACGCAAGGCTTCTTCCAAATCCGACTTGTCGTATAATATTCCGTTTTGTGACATATCGTATGCGCTTTCTTTCAATAACGGCTGCAAAGATACAAAAAAAATATGACATGGACAAAAAAAACGATATTTATTCGCAAAAAACGCCGAAAAATGCAAAAAAATGCAACAATTGGTTAATTTGCGCAACAAAAATGCCAAAATCCGGTATATATTTGCAGTTGGAATTGAAAAATGAAAAGTCAAAAATGAAACGAAGAAAGGATGAAGGAGTGAATGAGGAGTGGCGCTAGAAGCATAACGTACCGGAATGATATGCTGATGAACAAAATAAGAACCAAAAAAGAACTAAATAAGTACTAAATATGAACTAAATAAGAACTAAAGAGTTATGTAAAATAGGGTCGTTGGTCGTTGGTCGTTGGAAAGTGGAAAGATGAAAAATGAAAGATGAAAAGGGGGAAGATGAAAGATGAAAAGGGAGAAGATGAAAGATGAAAAGGGAGAAGATGAAAGATGAAAAGGGAGAAAATGGCGGAACGAGGTTTTGACGAGGTTTTGACGAGGTTTTAACGACCTTTTAACGAGGTTTTTTAAGAGGGTTTAGGATGTTTTTGTGGGGTTTTAGGAGGCTTATTGTGAGGATTTAGAATGCTTTTTTGTAACTTTTTAATGGATTTTCTTGCGTATGTCAAAAAATTGTTGTACCTTTGCACGCTCATTAATTTTAGAAACAATGAACCGCGTATCATTCATAGTACTTTACTTGTTTTGCGTACGGGTTCTTTGTGCGCAGACTTCGCTTGTCCTGCCTTATGATGCAACCGCTCTGACCGACGAGCAGAAAGCCTCCAATCCCGACCTCCTTGCCTATCCCACAGAACTGAAAGAGACCATCAAAAGCGAGGTCAGTTTTGAATGTAATACCGAGATACTCGATTTGGGACCGTTCTCCGTGAGCGAGAAAAAGACAGTGTTTTTCTCTCCAGGTAATTTGCAATACCAACCCAGTACCAAAACATATGGCGCTTTGCAGAGCATCAGTGGGAAGTAATAGGTGAAGGTAATAACCTAAATATACCCATTCCCTCCGCAAGCTGGATAGATTTATTTGGTTGGGGCACAGGTAACAATCCGACACTCATAAGCACTAATAACGATGCCTTCTCCACTTTTATGGAATGGGGTGTAAATGCCATCAGCAACGGCGGTAACGAAGCCAACATGTGGCGCACGCTGACCAATGAAGAGTGGGAGTTCTTGATTAAAGAAAGACCCAATGCAAAGGCCCTCTATGGTTTGGGGCATGCCAATGAAAGGTTTGGTCTTATCCTTTTGCCGGACGACTGGACACTACCTGCCGGTTTGTCTTTTACCGGCAAAAATGACACTTATACCTCGGATGAATGGTCAGTTATGGAAGCAGCGGGTGCTGTTTTTCTGCCCGCAGCGGGCTACCGCTATTGCGACGGCGGTGTGGACTACGTGGGTTCGATCGGTTACTATTGGTCGTCCACGCCTTATAGTTCGGAGAGCGCGTGGCGCCTGTACTTCGTTTCGGGTAAAGTGAGCATGTACCGCAGCAATCGTTGCTACGGTTACTCCGTTCGCTTAGTCCGTTAGTAAGTGTTGTTTCGGAATTCGTAATTACGGGATTACGTTATTCGTGAATCTTTAGGTTGTTAGTCCAAAATGACTTAAAATTTAATTAGGCAAAATGGAATATTTGCTATCCGAAGCAAAGCAGGTTAAAACCTCGTTAAAAGGTCGTTCGAGTCTCGTAGTGCTCTCATCGGGAAAATTGGATATTTGAGATTGTGATTTGACATTTGATAAAAGACAATTTTTTGTTCGTCCCAAATTATCCAAAATTAACAAAAAAATCCTTTTAAAGTCCAAATAATGAACGATTGAAACAATGAAAATAAAGCGAATCATATTATTTTTTGTACTTGCTATTCTCAGTGGGCAGGTAATCAGCGCGCAGACCACGGAGGGCACGGAGTTCTGGGCGACGTTCATGAATAATGTGGACATGCCCTCCGGATTAACACTCAAACTCATTGCTTCATCCCGCCAAGATGCCACCATTACGGTTGCCAATCCACAGACCGGTTACAGCCAGAACTTCACTGTTCAAGCAGACCAAGTGGCAGAGTTTATAGTTCCTCAGGAACAGGGTTATACCTTCGCTTCCGGTAGTGCCCAGAAACGCGGACTCAAAATAACGAGTACCGCTCCCATATCCCTTTATGCGTCCAATTTTTATGAATTTACCTACGATGCCACGATTGTACTTCCCGTAACGGCTCTTGGGACGGACTATGTGGCACAGATCTTTGAGAACACTCTGATGGCGAAAGAGTTGGCGGTAGTGGCTACGCAGAACAACACAACCCTTACCATCACTCCTCACGCACGCACAACGAACGGAAAAGTAAAAAACATCCCCTTCTCCCTTACCCTCAATGCAGGCGAAACGTACCTGTTGATGTCGCAAGACGAGGGAAACGATTTCTCCGGTACACGAGTGCAAACCAACTATCCCGTAGCAGTTTTTTCAGGACACCAGTGCATCAATGTGCCAACCAATAACTACGCCTGTGACCATATAGTCGAGCAGCAAATGCCGACTCCTATGTGGGGAAAACAGTTTGCTCTGACCAAAACGAAAGGGCAGAACGGAGACAGGGTTATTATCACCGCCCGTGACGCCAATACGGACGTCAAACTGAACGGCACGAAGATAACCACCTTGCAAGCTATGCAGTCCTATCAGTTCCGTCTCACGGACAATAGTGCTTTTGTTGAAACGTCAGGACCTGCCGCTTGTTACCAGTATCTGGAGGGCGGAGAATCTAACCGTAATATCGGCGACCCGTCCAGCGTACATATATCGCCCGTAGAGCAGAAAGTCAAACAAATAACCTTCGCCACTTTCCAGACATCCAAGTCCCGAACGCATTATGTGAACGTCGTTACGACCGTTGCCGGAGCTGCAGAAATGATGTTGGACGGGAAGAGCGTCGCGAATGAATTCTCCCCTCTCATCGGCAATAATGCCCTTCGTTTTGCGCAGATACGTATTCCTCACGGCACACATACTCTGAAAACAAGCAAAGACGGTTTTACCGGGCATGTCTATGGACTGGGAGACTGGGAGAGTTATGCCTATACGATGGGCTCTGCCACGATCCTCTTGGACGGACAGATTCTGGTGGACGGAACACCTCGCGCGAACATGGAGTACAGTGACACACGTTGCTACAAAACACCTATCACTTTTGCTCCACACGCTACGGTAAATATCAGTACCATCGAATGGGACTTCGGAGACGGACAGAAATCCACCCAGAAAACAGTCAGTCACACTTACGCTTCGCCAGGAACCTATCATGTGGAAATGCGTATCGCCAACGAAGACGGAAAAGACACTGCCCGAACGACATTGACCCTCGTGGAGACTTTGCGTGACACAGTACGCGCCTCTATCTGCGACGGCGAAGAATACTCCTTAGCAGGGCAGACCTTTACTACTGCCGGCAAACACGAAATAACACTCACCTCTGCCGGCGGTTGTGACAGCATCGTCACACTCTTCCTGTCCGTCGGACAAACATACGAAAAGAATGAGACTGCCACGTTCCGGCAGGGCTCGTCCTATCGTTGGCACAACAGATGGTTCCGCGAGGCGGGAGTCTATCGCGACACACTCCCAACAGTCAACGGTTGTGACAGTATTTTCATCCTTACGCTGACGGCAATTGAGGCGGCGACGGAAATGAAAGATACAATCTGTTGGCAGGAAAAATACAATTTCCGGGGATACGATTATATCCTTCCTCCGGTGGATAAATACCGGAATAGGGAATATATCAATTATACGCTCGAATATTTCGACAAAGACGAATGTGAACACTATCGCATGGATCTTGCCATTATTCCCAAAGAGAGCGGTTCCTATGAACTGTTCGTGGACCTGCAGGATGGCGAGGCGTACGATTTCTTCGGAGAACTTCTTACGACTACGGGCGTTTATACCAAAACCATCGAAAGCGCTTGTAACTGCGAGCAACAATACACATTGTACCTCTATGTGCATAGTTACAAAATAAATCGAACAGAGGCCTCTCTCTGTAACGGAGACAGCTATACGTTCAACGATAAGGAATACACGGAACCCGGTAAATACCGTGACACCGTTTACACGGACGCCGGTGTTACCGAAGTGCAGGAACTGACCCTGACAGACAGCCGTTCGCATACCGAAATAGACGTATCGAATGTGTCTTCCTATGACTTCAACGGAACGGTACTGACTACTTCCGGCACTTATACCACCAAACTAAAGAACGAAGCAGGCTGTGACAGTATCGTCACGCTCCACTTGGGAATCAACGAGAAGTGCAAAATTACAGCGGAAGAAAACAGAAGTCTGTGCGAAGGACAGACCCTGACTTGGAATGATATGACCTGTATTCCCGGAAATGATTACTCCGTGACCTTGCCCTCTGTCGGTGGTTGTGACAGTACCGTGACTCTCCATCTCGCCAAACTCGACAAGAAAGCGGAAACCATTACTGCCTCGGTGTGCAAAGGAGACTATTACTGCGTGGGGGAAGAACGGTTTAGCGAGGAAGGCACACATACCGTACACCTTGACGCATCCAACGGCTGCGACTCCGTGGTCACGCTCAACTTGACATACAAAGAAGCATTTACGAACACCACAGACGCTACCATCAAACCCGGAGAGGAATATCCGTGGCAAGGCGAGACATTCAATCAGGAAGGGGTCTATACCAAAGGTTTTGTCTCCAAAACCAACGGCTGTGACAGTATAGAAGTGCTGAGGCTCATGGTAAAACCGGACGAACCGATAGAGTGTCATCTGACGAAAGACAGTGTCGTTAAAATATGTAACAACGAGGCACCTTTCATTATTGGTGGACAGTCTTTCTATATCTCCACAAAAACAACGGTTGAGATAATCGGCATCGACTGCGATACAACAGTCAACCTCGACCTCACCGTCAAGCCCACTTACAACAAACCGATAACCGACATGGTGGCGAAGAATGAACCTTACGTTTGGGGCGATGAAACGATAGACACCTCTGTGCCCGGCGTTTACACCTATACACATTACCTCACTTCGGCAGACGGGTGTGACAGTACGGTGATACTGACGCTCACCGTAGCAGAGAAAACAATCATCAGGCGGGATAGTACACGCGCCATCTGTGAGGGGGAGAGCTACAACTGGTTCGGCACGCTATACGACAAAACAGGCGATTATGAGTTCTACAAAAACGATGTCGCCTCTAAACGCAAGTTCTCCATTGATGCCAACGGTACACAAGTAGTCTTCGCGCCTGCCAACCTTCAGTATCAGGCTTCTACCAACACTTGGCGGTTTGCACAAAACCAATGGGACTTCGTGGGAGAGGACAACAAAAACATGGCGGAAACATATGAGGGCTGGATGGATCTGTTCGGATGGGGTACCAGCGGTTATAATAAGAGCAAACCATACATCACTGACAATGATAACACCCTTTACGGAGACGGAGTGAATGACATCGCAGGCACCAATTTCGACTGGGGTCTGTATAACACCATCGGCTCCGATCCGGCAGGCACGTGGCGGTGCATGAGTTATGAAGAATGGGACTATTTGCTGGAAAGCCGTACCAACGCCGCCAACCTCCGCAGTGTGGCGTCCGTGAACGGAATACACGGTTTTGTTTTCCTTCCTGACGATTGGCAGCAACCGGCAGGGACCTCCTTCACACCCAACGCGGATAGTTATACCACCAACAAATATGATATCCACCAATGGGCGCTCATGGAAGCGGAAGGCGCTATTTTCCTTCCCGCCGGCGGATGGCGAGATCAAGCCGTTATCAAACAGGCAGGGTCGGAAGGCTATTACTGGACTACCACTGTGCTTAATAACAAGGACGCTTGGGAATTTAAGTTCGGCACAAACGCATCGTTCAGCGGAACCAATCCCAAATACAAGATGAACCAGTACCGTCGCTATAGCGGCAATACGGTGCGGTTGGTACGGGACTACGAGGAAAAGAGTTTCGTGGATAGTGTCTATATCTTGCATCTTAAGGTCAATCCCGTCTATGACATTCCCGAGGAGCACACGATTTATATTGGAGAGAGTTTTACTTGGAACGGGGTGGATTATTCCTCTTATCCGGCGGGAGACTATACCGACATGTTTACAACCACCTCCTCGCAGAATTGTGACAGTACCCGCCGCCTGACGTTGCATATCTCGGACCGAATAATCAAACGGAATGAGTTCACGGAATATATATGCCCCAACGGCGAATATACATGGGAGAATGTAGGTACGTTCTCCGAAGAGAAAGACTATGAGCATACTTTCCCTATTGAGAATGGAGATAGTATAGTCACGCTGCATCTAAAGTATTATCCGCATTATGAAGATATTATCGAAGAGCGTGAGATATGCGAAGGAAAATCTTCTACCTGGGAGGGAGATACATATACCGAGGCGGGAGATTACCCGAAGACCTTGACGACCGTAGATGGCTGCGATAGTGTGGTAACATTGCGTCTAACTGTCTGGCCGGCGCAAACTACAGATATATACGATACGATTCTCGTGGGCGGCAAATATACCTTCGATGGAAACACCTACGAGGCGTCAGGAGATTACAAGATAACCAAAACCACCGTCCACGACTGCGACAGCACGGTTATTTTACATTTGGCTACCAATCAGTTGAATATACTGTCTGTGGAGTCAGGCGAGCAATGTGCCGGTGATGAGTTTCTGGATATAGTGCTTCATTATACCGGTGCAGCGCATGAGGCGCGTATAACCCTTCGCGACCAAGACCAACGATTGCGCGATACGACGGTAACAATCGGAGAGGATGGGGGAGTGAGACTGCATAGTCCCGGGAAGGCGGGGCATTATACAGGCTCACTGGAACTGCTTTTCCGAGGACAAATGGGAGCGGCAGCCAATATAGAACTGACTATTCTCTATCCATCAACCGTCATGGAGCAGGCTTGGGATGATGTCATCGCCGTGCTCACGCATGACTATAACGGCGGCTATGATTTTACGGCGTTCCAATGGTATGAGAATGGCGAAGCACTTTCCGGAGAAACACGTTCGTACCTATACAAACCACTGATAACGGGCGGTGAATACAGCGTACTGCTCACCGAGAAAGATGGTACGCAACTTATGACATGCCCCCTTATAGCGGAAAAGAAAATAGAATTAACCCTCTATCCAACGGTTGCTGCGCCTCGCCAGCAAATACATTGTTATATGTCCCAACCCGGGGAAATAACGCTTTATGATGCGATGGGAAGACAAGTGTTGCATTCCATAATGACATCCGGCGACAATGTCTTTGAGGCACCCTTTGCGGCTGGAATGTACACCGTTTTGGTAAGACAGAAAAGTACAGATAAAATGAAATCTTACAAGCTGATAATACAATGAGAAAAATACACCACATCTTTACGTTTCTGATGTTTGTAGCCCTTGGCTGCATGAACGCATCGCTCCGGGCTCAGAGTTATGTGGGCTTTTCTGTGTCGGGAGATGTTCCGCTGACCTTTGATAAAGAGCCTCTCACCCATATGCAACCCGCTTACGGCGGAGACATAGGCTTTGTGTACGAATGGCGAAAGAAACATTTCTTCCTCCAAACGGGGCTGCATTATGTGATAGATTTTCCGACACTCCGTGTGGATAGTCAGCATATAGAGCAGGACATGATTGATACCCGCGGAATCGCTTTCCTTTATCGCGGAACGCTTGACAAACGTACGGACCGTATCATAGTAGGACAGGCGTCTGTGCCTTTCTATGTGGGAGGAGAATGGAGCGGAGTGTATTTCATGGTGGGGGCAAAAGCCGTGTTGAATGTGCATGCCACCAGCAAACAGAAGGCACAACTAATGACCGTCGGGGACTATATTGACCGATATTACGAGTGGTTGGAAGATATGCCGAACCACGGCTATCATGACTATGTACCTACACAAACCTCCAAATCGATTCAGCTTCGTAAATATGATGTGCGCGTCGGTGGGGAATTGGGCTATTCGTTCGCCTTGTCGTCCAATAGGAGAGCTACACCTCCGATGATGAGGGTAGGCCTCTTTGGCGAATACGGACTAATGACGATGGTTGACAAAACAACGGACATGTCCCGTACAATGCCGGATTATTCACAGTACATGAATGTGGATATGACACATATGTATGCCGCCCGCGAAGGAGCAAACGCCAAACCCCATATGTTTGTCTGCGGAATACGACTAACAGTACTCTTCCCCACCAGTTCGGATGAGTTCAAAGGCATGCCCGTCCGCAGAACATTCATGACCAACAAAGGACGCAAATGTAACTGTGAGTAGGGATTTGACAGGCTGAAATGCCAATTTGAAGAAATTTTTTAAAAAATCCCTGCAATATTTGCACATTTGCAAAAAAAGCAGTAATTTTGTACCCGATTAAGTATGCCGACCATTTCATACGTCGCGTAAGCGACTTCAAACATATCAAACAACATCAAACTAAATAATCAAAATGAAACAATTAGATCTTACCAAGTATGGTATTCAGGGCGCAACTGTTATCGCCCACAACCCTTCTTACGAGTATCTGTTCGCTGAGGAGACCAAGCCCGAGTTGACCGGTTATGCTAAAGGTCAGAACACCGAACTCAACGCGGTAAACGTAATGACCGGTATCTATACCGGACGTTCGCCGAAGGACAAATACATCGTGATGGACGAGAACTCGAAAAACACCGTTTGGTGGACATCCGAGGGCTACAAGAATGACAACCACCCCATGTCTGAGGACGTATGGGCAAAAGTGAAAGAGCTGGCTATCAAAGAGCTGAGCGGCAAGAACCTCTATGTAGTAGATGCTTTCTGCGGTGCTAACAAAGACACCCGTATGGCTGTTCGCTTCATCGTAGAGGTAGCTTGGCAGGCACACTTTGTGAAGAACATGTTCATCCAGCCTTCCGAAGAAGAACTCGCTAACTTCGAGCCGGATTTCGTCATCTACAACGCTTCGCTCGCAAAAGTGGAGAACTACAAAGAGCTGGGTCTGAACAGCGAGACTTGTGTAGCATTCAATACCACCAGCCGTGAGCAGGTTATCCTCAACACCTGGTATGGCGGTGAGATGAAGAAAGGTATGTTCTCCATGATGAACTACTACCTGCCGCTGAAAGGCATCGCATCCATGCACTGCTCTGCTAACACCGATATGGAGGGCAAGAACACCGCTATCTTCTTCGGTCTCTCCGGTACCGGTAAGACCACTCTCTCCACCGACCCGAAACGTCTCCTCATCGGTGATGACGAGCACGGATGGGACGATCAGGGCGTGTTTAACTTCGAGGGTGGTTGCTATGCAAAAGTAATCAACCTGGACAAAGAGTCCGAGCCGGACATCTACGCTGCTATCCGTCGTAACGCACTCCTTGAGAACGTTACCGTGGACGAGAACGGCAAGATCGATTTCGCGGACAAGAGCGTTACAGAGAACACCCGTGTTTCCTATCCGATCAACCACATTGAGAAGATCGTTAAACCAATCTCTGCAGGTCCTGCAGCAAAGAACGTGATCTTCCTGAGTGCTGACGCTTTCGGCGTGCTGCCTCCTGTTTCTATCCTCACTCCGGAGCAGACCAAGTACTACTTCCTGAGCGGCTTCACCGCTAAACTCGCAGGTACCGAGCGTGGTATCACAGAGCCGACTCCGACCTTCTCTGCTTGTTTCGGACAGGCATTCTTGGAGCTCCATCCGACTAAATACGCAGAGGAGCTCGTTAAGAAGATGGAGAAATCCGGTGCGAAGGCTTACCTCGTGAACACCGGCTGGAACGGTACCGGTAAACGTATCTCGATCCGCGATACCCGTGGTATCATCGACGCTATCCTCGGTGGCGATATCCTCACCGCTCCGACGAAGAAGATCCCGTACTTCAACTTCGAAGTACCGACCGCTCTGCCGGGCGTTGATCCTGCTATCCTTGATCCGCGTGACACCTACGCTGACGCTGCTCAGTGGGAAGAGAAAGCAAAAGACCTCGCTGCTCGCTTTATCAAGAACTTCGACAAATATACGTCGAACGAAGCAGGCAAAGCACTCGTTGCTGCAGGTCCGCAACTCTAAAAAAGAGTTATTTGCGAACATTAGATAGCTAAAATAAGTAAAAAAACGTCCAAATGGGCGTTTTTTTTTGGATATATGAAAAAAATGTAGTATCTTTGCGCCGGGTTTGTATATTTGTCTCTTGTGCGAATAAATAAATCAATATAGTATTAACCCAAATTGATAATGTTATGAGAAAAAGATTTCTTACATTATGTGTACTCCTGCTGGCGATGGTGAATATCCGAATCGCTATGGCAGACCCGACAGTGTTGGTCACCACCTGGGCGGTTGATGACTCGGGACTATTTAACGTCAAATGTGATTATTTTGACGATGAAACAACCAAGATTACGTTGGCGTACATCGCCGATTACTCCAAACCGGAGGTAAAAGACCTTGTCTTCCCCGCCAAGGTACACGCTAAATTCGAGAGTTACAACAAGTATTACGGAGGAGATGACCTTGAGGACGATTTCTCTTACGAAATAGGTAGTAACTTCTTTGACTATCAGGCAAACCAGACGGTAGAGACGATTACTTTCCAAGAGGGAATAACACGTGTACCGGATGAGTTCTATCGGTGCGAAGCAGATATCATGTCGGATATGATGGATTCCTATCTAATGACGGATGCTACTGTTTTGAAAGAGGTCAATTTCCCGGCTTCCATTGAGTATATCGGTTCGCAAGCCTTCAAGGGACACATCAATCTGGAGAAAATAACCTTTGCAGGGGACGGGCTGACCACGATCGGTGATGAGGCCTTCCGCGCTGTCTGCGAGAAATCAATGGGAGGTGGCATGGGATACATGGAGGAAAACACATGGCATTCTGCCCTCCAATCGTTTACTCTTCCCTCTACTGTTTTTTCTATCGGGGCGAGAGCATTCCAGGGAAACGTCGAACTTAAGTCTTTCACTCTTTCGCAAGATTTGGGCTCTATCGGTGACGATGCGTTTGCAAACACAAGTATAGAAGATGTAACACTTGACAAATGTAATAATTTGTCGGTTAGTTCATCGCCATTTACCGGATGCCCGATTAAAAAGGTAACCATTGTTCCGAGACCTGTAACCAATTATGTGATTATTGCTCCGAATAATCTCTTCGCGGGCGTAGGTTCGCAGTTTGACGTGGTTATTGAAGAGGCAGATAAAGATTTCGAAGCAATTAGTTTCGGAGATAAGTGTTTCTATAACTCGGGTATCAAGTCTATTACTCTGCCCAAAAAATTCATACGGAGCGTCGCATACCCCTTCTCTATTTCTTTCGGAAAGCAGGCGTTTGCGAATACCTCATTTTTCAAAAACCTCGACCTCGCTTCGGTAAACTGCGAGGACAGAGTATTGTTTGCACAACAGGCTTTTCAGTATAGCGGGTTGGAAAAACTCACCCTCAATAACAGGACTGCTTCCATCGGACCAAATGCCTTTGAGGGCACCAAAATCGACGAACTCGTTATTCCCCAATACGTGAATCCGAATGGCAAGGAGGATGATTTGTTAATTGACGAAGAGGCGTTTTTGAACACGCAGAAACTACAGTCTGCACGGATCCTCTCTTCACTGGAAGATAACTCGCTCTATTCTTCTGTGTTTAAGCAAAGTGCTTTGAAGACGGTAGAACTGCCTGCTTCCCTCGAATCTATTAATGCGTACGCCTTTGAAAATAGCGGACTGACTGAGTTTAACGCAGGAGAGAATTTGACGAATGTGGGAATGTGGACTTTCCATAATTGCAAAGATTTGAAGAAAGTGGACTTCTCCGCTTCCAACGTGAAATTCATTAGAACCGGATTGTTCAGTATGTGCGAGAAACTCGACGACATCAAATTGGCGGCGAACCTCGAATTTTTACAGGATCAATGCTTCGAGCGTACGGCAATCAAGGAGTTCGATGCAGACGCAACACATATCGGACAAGCTTTCTATGATATGCCGAATCTCGAGAAAGTAAGATTTGTGAACAAGGACTTCAAGTTCCTGCAACCACAAACATTCCAGAACTGTCCGAAATTGAAAGAGGTTGACTTCGGATATATCGAAGTAATCTATAATAATATCATCGTTGACTGCCCATTGTACACCGATATAGTAATTTCTCCGGCGGTGAAGAATATTGATAAGGACGCTTTCGCCGCGGTAAAAGACCAGATTAAGACCGTTCACTTCAACTCTTCGGTGATGGAAGACTTGACCAACAAGGCTAATGCTCCTTTTGCCGGAATGACGTTCGATCTCTTTTTCGCGAATAGTTTGGATTTGTCCGGCAAATATTTGTTCTCCTTTGCTACGATCACAAGTATTGATTTAGATAATATTAAATCTTTTGATGAATATGTATTCGAAGACGCTGTTATCCGTAATTTGATATGGGGAAACCAGATTGTGAGTCCGTTCCAGTACGCCCAAATCAATAATCTGTCTTTCCGGGACGGTGTAAAGAAAGTAGGTGAAACAGACGTACCGACATTCAAAAATCACAAAATCGACAATATCGACCTCACGGGTATTGAGGAAATTGCGGAGAGCGCCTTTGAAAACGCTACGCTTACCAGCTCTGCCAACAAAAATACACTCGTCATTCCTGCTTCGGTCAAGAAAATCGGCAATAACGCATTCAAGAATAACAAAGCGGAAAGTATCCGCTTTGAGGAGGGAGAAGGACTGGAAATCGGCGAATCTGCGTTCGCTCAAACGGAGGGCGGTTCTTATATGACTATCACTACCCGGTACGGCAAAGACAATATCCCCGCCGCGGGAGACAATGCTTTCGCTGTTTCCGGAGGAAAGATTGACCGCTTTTATGCGGGGTCTTGCGATGACGTAGAAGCATACAAAGCAGCGAACGGATGGAAGGATATTGATGCCAACAACTGGGACGGTATTACCAATTTCAAGTACTCTTTTGAAATAGTCGGCGAGAAAACAAAACGTCCGATAGAGGTCTATGCCGACAATATCTCGCTCAACGGTAGGCATATCAGTCATGAGGGATTCATCGGATGTGACAACAAGGCTGTGATTACCTACGACATCCCGAGTGTCTGCAACGGAATTGAATTCGACCACTGGCCCGATGGAACCACCGATGCAATGGCTGGTACGACCATGACGCTTACAAGCGATACCGTCATTCGTATCTACGTCAAAGAAACGACCAAAGAAGTCAATCTCGCGCTCAAAAACCCTGCGTTGGCTGACAAAGTAAAATTCCTCATGAAGTTTGAGGATTCCGACGAATGGGTAGAGCAGTCACAGGCGTTCTTCAATGACTGCGCCCTGTCTAAACTGATGGAAATCAAAGTGGAACTTCTTGATCCGGCACACTATGGATTCTTCGCTTGGCTCAAAAACGATGACAGCAATTATTCATATTCACAGCAGATTCCGGCGCCTTCTACCTCTATTAATCTCTTTGCTGACGTGCGCGTCAATACCTACCCGATCATGGTGGAGATGATGCCCGAAGACCCCAACTATGACCTCGTTGACCATATTGAACTCAACGGCGTGGACAAAGGAAAGAACTTCATGGAGGATATTCCTTATGGCGAAGAGGTAACGCTCAACATCGTCGGAGTCAAGAATGAGGACAACCGTTATATTTTGGATTACTGGCAGAACAAGTATGATCTCAACATCGTTACCTATGACAACCCGTTCGTGTTTACGATGGGAGATAATCCGATGGATTTGACACCCGAAATGAAGGTGGCGGCTAAATATACCATTACGGCCAAGTCCGATGATGAAAAACTCGGCACAGTGAAGTTGACGGTTGATAATGAGGACAAGGCTAAAGACGGCAAGATTTACGAGAAGGCAACTATTAAACTCGAAGCTACACCGGCTGGTGAGCATATTAATTTCCTCCGTTGGAATGACAACGCCGGAGACCAGAGCACTTTGTCGGTTCGTGACGTAAAAGCGCTCAAAGACTTTGAGTACATTGCTTACTTCGATAAAGACTCTTTCAACATTGATGTGAAGATTGATGGTATGGCGGATCCTTCAAAGGTCGCTGAAGTGAGCGGAGTAGGACGCTACGGCTGGGGAGATGATGTTACCCTTTCATTCGTCCTCAAAGACGACCATTACCACTTTGTCGCTTGGATGTACGGCAGTTCGTACAAAACGGATGTAAACTTGAATCTCAAGGTGGAAGAAAACCTGGAAGTAACTGCTCAGTTCGCTGCGAACGAATATACCATTACCACGGCAGCCAAACCGGCTGAGGGTGGTACTATCACCGGTGGTGGAAAAGCTACGTACGGGAGCCTCATTACCCTCAACGCTGAGCCGAATGAAAACTACAATTTCGTCCGCTGGGAAGATGATGAAGAGGCGGCTGCAGAGCGCAAAGTACTGGTTGAGGGAGACGCTTCATATTCCGCTGTTTTCGCGCTCAAAGAGTACCACGTTCTCTTTGTGGACTGGGATGATAGTGAACTGGGTGGAGAATATGTTCCACACGGCAAATCCGCTACGGCGCCGGAAGACCCTGTAAGAGAAGGATACGACTTCATCGGATGGAGACTCGGTGAAAAGGTATATTCCCATGAGAATGTCAACAAACTGCCTGTCACAGAGGAACTTACCTTCAACGCAGAGTACAAAATCAAGCAGTTTACTGTGAGGTTCCTCAACCAAGACGATGAATTAATCAGCGTACAGAAAGTAAATTGGAATGAGGCTGCTATTGCTCCGGATGCACCCGTTTGGGAAGGACATGTATTCTCTTGCTGGGATACTGACTTCCAACATGTGAAGGCAGATTTGACCATCAAACCGGTTTATGACACGCAGACATTCACCGTTCGATTCGTCGATTTCGACGGTAAACTCATCTCCGAGCAGGTCGTTGCTTATGGCAAATCGGCAGTCGCTCCGGATGATCCGGTTCGAGAAGGATTTATCTTCACCGGATGGGATGTACCGTTTGATAATATTATCGAGGACATCACTATCACAGCGCAGTACGAGGAAGTGGTTGACTATACGCCGGACAACCTGACTGTAACGCTTGAACCGAAAGAGGGTGATGACGTACTTATTACACTTGCTTGGGATAAAGTCGATGGTGCGGCTTCCTATGAACTGAGCCTCTTCTATGATGAAGTGGAACTGATCACTTTCAATACATACGGGCAGAACAAAATATCGAACTTGCTTTCTGTACTCCAGAAAGAATTCGGCCTCAAGCCCGGCACTTATGCCATCGACTGGTACGTGCGCTCGCTCGACGGAGAAGCTGACCCCATCAGCATCTGGGCGCAGGGTAAGGAGTTCCAAATCACCATTCCGGACACCGGAACTGACATTGACCAAATACAAGGTCAACAGCCAAAAGCGAATAGCCAAAAACTGCTCATCAACGGTCAACTCTTCATCCTTCGCGGAGAACATCTCTTCGACGTACAGGGAAAAATGGTTAAATAATAAAATGACCAAATAAATGAACAAATGGTAAATGACCAAATGGTAAATAAAAAAAACGCTCTTCGGGGCGTTTTTTTTTGCATATATCAGAAAAAAGCAGTACCTTTGTGCGATTTTTTGAATTATGGGACTTTTATTGGTGTTTTTATTAGGAGCGATGCTCATCAGTTTTCTCTGCTCCGTCTTGGAGTCGGTGCTGATGACTACCTCCATCAGTTATATTAATCTGCGCGAAGAGGAAGGTTACGCTCCAGCTAAACTGATGAGCAGTTACAAAGAGGACACAGGACGTCCTCTCGCGGCTATTTTGTCGCTCAACACCATCGCCAATACCATCGGAGCGGCAGGTGTCGGTATGCAGGCTACGGCGGTCTTTGGCAGTAAGTGGTTCGGACTCGTCAGCGCTATTACTACCATACTCATCCTCGTCTTTGCCGAGATAATACCGAAGGTCATCGGCACAACCTATTGGCGCCAACTCATGGGCTTCACCGCGCGCACGATACACGTGTTAATATTTATATTGTACCCCTTTGTGCTCTTGGTCGAACTCGTCACACGAATGTTCCCGGATAATGAGGACGAACCTTCTGTCAGCCGTGAAGAGGTACTCTCTATGGTCAACGTCGGGGAAGAGGAAGGAGTCGTCGATGAGGATGAGAATAAGATCTTCTCCAATCTCATGAGACTCGACTCCATTCACGCCTATGATGTCATGACGCCCAGAGTGGTGGCAAAGATTGCGCCGGAGAACATGACACTCCGCGCTTACTACGACAACGACGATTATGACCATTTCTCGCGTATCCCGCTCTATAATCCCGCCGCACCGGAGTATATCACCGGTTACGTGCTGCGCAACGATGCACTCGAGGAACTCACCGAGGACCATTTCCG
>ONQO01000035.1 GCA_900319995.1 uncultured Bacteroidales bacterium | reverse complement strand
AAGAACTTATCCGGCTGCGGGTTGACACGAATGGAGCACTCCACAGTGTCTCCGGGTTTGAGACCATATTGGCGTACCTGGTCTTTGCTGACGTATATATCATCCGGGCTGGAAAGGTAATTGTAATCCGCCGAGCGCAGGAATCCGTACCCGTCAGGAGCACATTCCAAGGTACCCATCGCGATGACGTTCTCACCCAAGTTAGGCATAACGAAGTCCACCGTTTCTTCTTCCTCTTCAACCGTTTGTGCCTCAACAGGCTGAACCTCTGCCGGTTGTGCCACTACTTCCTGCGCCTCTTCTTTCTTGCCCTTTTTGCCCTTTTTGCCTTTTTTCTCTTTCTCCACAAGCGCTTCTTCCGGTTTCGGTGTTTCTTTTGTTTCCGTTTCCGTTTTCTGCTCTTCGATCTGCTCCTTTGCGGCCGGCGTTTCCTCAACTACAGCGACTTTTTTCTTTCTGCCGCGTTTTTTCTGAGCCGTTTTGGGTGCATCTTCTGCCGCCGGTTGTTCCTCTGTTTTCGGTTGCTCAGTCACTTTCGGCATCTCTTCCGCCAATATAGCGTTTACCTGCTGAACTGTTTTGTTGGGCTTGTGGTTGTTGGCTTCCAGTTGCTCTTGCATTTGTTCCATTTGTTCTTTCTCATTACCAACAGTAGCCACGGCAGTAGCACTCTTGAGGTTGGAAGTGTTAACTTTCGTAGCGGCACGTTTGACACCACGCGTACGCTCACGCTTAGCAGGGAGTCCCGCTGCAGCGCGTGCCTCCTCTTTCGCCTGAACGGCAGCGGCACGGTTATCCGCCTGCGCATCCAAAATAGCATAACTGATTTCACGGATAGATTGACTGCGGCGCGGATTCAACCCCATACTGACAGCAATTTCCCGCACTTCTTCAAGCGACATGCGCTCGAGTTTCTGTAATTCGTATTGCATAATAAAATTAAAATATTTTCTTGGAAAAAACTCGAAAAAAAGAGACCCTTTTTCTCAAATCCGCTGCAAAGGTACAACAAAAATTGCATATACGCAAATTTTTCGGTATATTTTTTTATAAAAAACTTCATTTTATGCCTTATTTATTTGTATATGTCACAAAAAATGCGTACCTTTGCACGGAATTTTAGCGAGATAAAGAAAATGATTTCATTCCAAGACATACATAACTTCTACTTTTTAGGAATCGGCGGCATCGGTATGAGCGCCCTAGCCCGCTATTTTCATCAGCTCGGATATCCTGTTTTCGGCTATGACCGCACTCCTTCTTCTTTGACAAGAGAATTAGAAGAAGAAGGTATTAAAATTACCTTTGAGGACCGTTTAAAGGTGGTGCAAAGTCTAGGATTGTCTCGTTTTAATACCGTAGTTATCCGCACACCGGCAGTACCCTATGAGTGCGAAATATATTGTTATTTGCGTGAGCAGGGATTTG
The DNA here is from genome assembly GCA_900319995.1 of uncultured Bacteroidales bacterium. Classification (GTDB taxonomy): domain Bacteria; phylum Bacteroidota; class Bacteroidia; order Bacteroidales; family Paludibacteraceae; genus Colicola. The sequence goes on along the minus strand of ONQO01000035.1, from coordinate 16,751 downwards.
AGATATACAAACGTGCGGAAATATTGGGAATAGTAACGCGGCAGATGAAAGCTCTGTGCGTAGCAGGCACCCACGGCAAAACAACAACCAGCACACTATTAGCCCACTTGCTGACAGAAAACAGACAAGATGCATTAAACAGCCAAGGAGAAGGAGGAGGAGGAGGAGAAGTAGAGGTGGATGCATGTCCACGTGGTGTGAATGCCTTTTTGGGCGGAATCAGTATGAACTACGGGACCAACCTATTAGTGGACAAGAAAAGCGACTACGTGGTAGTGGAAGCCGATGAGTACGACCGCTCGTTTCATCAATTGACACCCTATATATCCGTAGTGACCGCTGTTGATCCAGACCATTTGGACATCTACGGAACCGCGGAAGCCTATCGCGACGCCTTTGCCCATTATACAAGTCTTATTACCGGTGCGCTGGTAATGAAAAAAGGTATAGAACTGACACCGCGTCTTCAGTCCGGAGTAAAACTATACACTTACGGCATTGTGGAAAACGAAGATTTGCCACATTCCGAATCTGATTTACCGGATTTCTATGCCGACCATATCCGTATGGGCGACGGGCAAATCATGTTTGATTTTCATACACCGGAGAGCGTAGTGAAAGATGTTCGTTTGGGCGTGCCCGTGTGGATTAATATAGAGAATAGTGTAGCTGCGATGTCCGTGGCCTGGCTGACAGGTCAAAAGCCGGCAGAGTTAAAAGAGAAAGCAGGTAGTTTCAAAGGCGTCCTGCGGCGTTTCAATATCCACGTCAACAGCCCCAAAGTGGCGTACATAGACGATTACGCTCACCATCCAGACGAAATAGCTACCGCCATCGATTCCATCCGCAAGCTATTTCCCCAGCGTCGTCTAATCGGTGTCTTCCAGCCACACCTCTATACCCGTACACGTGATTTCGCACAAGATTTTGCGCGTGTATTGGGAACTCTGGACGAATTGATTCTATTGCCCATCTATCCTGCACGCGAGGAACCTATACCCGGTATAACCAGCGAGCTATTAGGCGGGCCAGTAGTTGAGAAAAAAGACCTTGTAAAAGTACTGAAAGAAAAGGTAAAGAATGCCACGGAACCGCTTGTTATACTGACAGTAGGAGCAGGAGATATTGACCGTCTCGTACCAAACATAACGCAAGCATTGAATGAGTAGAACCGCACAAATCATATGGCAAGCGGCAGGTGTAAGCATCGTAGCGTCCCTGCTGATAGCGGCAGTAGTATGGGCCGGACAAACGGAACCGAACCTCCGTTGCTCCTCCATAGTATATATCTATGAAGACGGCAACAAGCGAATGTATGTGTCGGAGAACGAGTTGAACCGTTTATTGACGTCACAGCACCTCTATCCTGTAGAAAAACCCCTCTCTTCCATATCCCTGCAAGGCATAGAGCGAACCATCCAGAACCACCCCATGATACGAACAGCCGAGTGCTACCTGACGCCCCGCAACGAAGTGAAAGTGCGTATTACCCAACGAGTGCCGTTACTGCGTGTTCAACAGGCATCGAACACCTATTTCATAGACAGGGACAGATTAGTAATGCCCGCTTTCAGTACTGTCAAAGACAGCGTATTGGTTGTATCGGGTTCTGTAAACGAATCCTTAGCCTCCACTCAAATCGCAGATTTTGCCGAATGGCTGCGAGGCAACTCGTACTGGCGCGGACAGGTGAAGAGCGTATATGTCGGCACTCCTCATATGATTTATCTGTATCTGCACGGTCCCAACCAGCCGAGAATAGTATTAGGAGAAATACACGGATACAAGCAAAAACTCGCCAAACTGCGTACTTTTTTAGACAAAGGCAGCGAGGCGACGGCAGACAAACATTATTCGGAACTGGACCTCCGCTTCAAAGGTCAAGTAATAGGAAGAAACTAACCCTTAACCACATAACCATATGGCAAGAAAACAAACTCAAATAGCCGCTACCCTTCCCCTTGTAGCAATCGACTTGGGAAGTGATACCGTCCGAGCGATGGCGGCACGACGTATTGCACCGGATTTATTCCAAATTCTCGGAGTAGAGGAACGTCCTCAAAAATTAGGCAATGTGTGCGTAGAGCAAGGCATTATAACTCAATCGAGTAATGCCGGATACGTGATAGCGGAAGTGCTCAAACTTCTTGCCAACAGAATAGGAGCGGACGAATTGCCAACGGCATTTGTGTCGGTAGGAGGGCAATCCATGCAAATCGTGGCAGTCCACTCTAAACGCGACCAAGCCCGACGCAAAGAAGTGACGCAGGCACTCTTGGATGAAATGGAACAAGAATGCAAAGAAAAAATAGAGTTGCGCAACCAAGAGGTAGCGGTTTTGGGTCTCGTTCCATCCTTTTTCAAGTTAGATGACAAAGAGCAGGACGATATCCCCACTCCCGACCAACGTGCGGCGATAGTGGAAGCGCATTACATTGCTTTCTACGGGAGGAAAGCCATCGACACGCAGTTGCAGAAGTCATTCTCACAAGCGGGTCGTAGCATAGAGCATGTGTTCGTTCGTCCAGAGACCTTGTTGTCCACCTTTGCCACCTGCGACGGCAACCATGTGTTATTGAACGGTTGTGCGGTGCTTGATTTCGGAGCACAAACCACATCCTTCACCGCGTACAAAGGCGGTCAATATCTGATTAACAGAGTCATCCCCAAAGGCGGATACCATATCACACGGATGTTGGAGCAACAAGGAATGAGTTTCGCCACAGCGGAAGTGCTAAAGAAGCAATACGGTTACGCCTCCCCGGATTTAGTGGAGAAAGATGCACGTCTGCGTATCCCCGCTGTGCCAGAAATAGGCGGCGACATGATCATTTCGCTGACCGAATTAGCCTCGGCGATAGAGTTGAAATTGCAAGAGATATTAGCTCCGCTATTAGAAGAGTTGCGCAAAGTGGAATCGCGCATTACAACCTTGTATATCACGGGTGGAGGCAGTATGCTGAACGGAATGGCCGACTATATTCAGAGCAAGACATCCGTGGATGTACAATACGGCGCCCACAATCTCCTCCTGCATCGCGACACCGAGGAGAAATACCTGTCTCCGAAATACACTTCTCTGGTAGGCACTATCCTACTCGGTCAAGACTATCGCGACAACCACAAGGACCAACTGGTACGCAAACCCGGTTTCCTTGACCGAGTAAAAGAAAGCACGCTAGATATGTTTATAGACCAGGAGTAAATCTATTAATAGAGAAATACAAATCGAAAATCATATGGAAGAAGAATTATTGACATTGCCGTTAGAAGGTTTAACGGAAGACAGTATAATCAAGGTGATAGGCGTAGGCGGCGGCGGTTGCAATGCAGTTAATTACATGCATCGCCAAGGTCTCAAAGACGTGACATTCCTTGTGTGTAACACCGACCGTCAGGTGCTCATCAAATCGTCTGTGCCCAGCAAGTTGCAATTAGGTCCGGGTTTAGGCGCAGGCGGCGACCCTGAGACCGCCCGTCAGTATGCAGATGAGAGTCGTGACCATATCCGCGAGGCACTTAACGATGGGACACAGATGCTATTCATTACAGCCGGAATGGGTGGCGGTACGGGAACCGGAGCTTCCTCCGTAGTGGCCGAAGTGGCTCAAGAGATGGGTATTCTGACCGTAGGAATTGTTACTATTCCCTTTGCGTTTGAGGGTAAGAAAAAGATAGAGAAAGCGATGACAGGTGTGGCACGCCTTGCCAAGCATGTTGATGCACTGCTCATCATTAATAACGAAAAACTGAAACAGATTTATCCGGAACTGAACCTCCTGAACGCCTTCAGTAAGTCAGATGACGTGGTAGCCAATGCCGCACGTGCAATCGCTGAGATTATCACGGTACCAGGATATATAAATACCGACTTCGCCGATGTACGCAACACTTTGCGCAAAGGCGGTGTCGCAATAATGAATATCGGTCGTGCCTCCGGAGAGGAACGTATTACCCGCGCTATCAATGATGCCCTTAACTCTCCTCTTGTTAACACGAATGATGTACATGGTGCCGAACGAATCCTGCTACAATTCTACTGTTCAACGGAGCACGCTATCGTAATGGAAGAGATCGACCAGATCAATGATTTCGTGCAGGAAGTGGGCGACGACATTGAGGTACAATGGGGCGCCTCCATAGACGAGAGTCTCGGCGAAGACGTCCGTGTGACAGTTATTGCCACCGGTTACAAAGTGGATGGTCTTCCTTCTGAAGAGGAGGAAGAAGGCAAGAAAACCATCTCCGAAGCGATAGAAGCGAACTATCCTCCCCAACAACCCAAACCTCTTGAAGACGAGAAAGCAACACTAATCGACCTGAGCGATACACTTCGCGCAGAAGGAATCAGCGATCCACAACCTGTCCGTGAGCGTCCTGCTTCACCATCGGCAGAAGAAGTAGTCATTACGGTAGAGGAAGAAATCAAAAGCGACGAGCCCAAAGAGGAACCTCGCCGCAGTCGGTTCGGATGGATTCGAAGAAAATAAATTAAACATTTGCCCTTAAGAATTGATAATTATGGAACATGAAATGAATTTCTTTGACCTGTGTGCGGCATGTGCACGTGCAATAGGTCGCGGTTGTATGGCGCTGGGACGCCTTTTGGAACGTATGGCACGTTTAACATGGCGTTACTGGTGGATAGTTCTGACGATGGTTGTTCTATTCATTGCAGCGGCAATCTATTACACTCGTCAGGACAATCTCACTTTCAAAGTGAATGCGACCGCCATGCTCAATGGTCCCACCATCCAGCAATTTGAGCAAGCGTTTTCCCCTCTGCGCTCGGGACAGTTGCTGGACAAGGATGCATCAATAGCTCCATTCTTAAACAAAGGGGAAGTAAAAGCATTTGAGACCTATCGCGTGGTGGACTGCAAGAACGACGGAATCGCAGATTATGTGGACTTCAAACACAAGTCATCGCCAACAGACACCTTGCGTGTTCAAATGCAGGACCGCTTGTGTCTGCAATTCCGTATCAAACTGCGCCACATGACACTCGTGCCAGAAATTGAGACTGCGGTGCTGAACTGGTTAAACGGTAATGGAGCAATGCAACAATCCTACGAGACATATATCAAGAATCTGAAAGAAGAAGTGGCTTTCAATCATTCTCAGGCGCTCAAACTCGACAGTCTAACAAGTTGCTATTATTTCAACAATCCAGCAATAGGCATGCCTGAAGGATACACGGGCAACAACGGCGTCTCCTTTTTCGGCGACCGCCGTATACGCCTATTCCTTGACGACATTTACAAGCAACACGATCATATGCAACAAGAAGACTACCGTCTCCAGTTAGCGACAGCTCCCGTAAGTTTAGAAAACCATTTCTGTGTGGACCCGAATCCGCTGAACAGCAGACGCAAAATGCTACCGTTATTCCTCCTACTCGGTTGGTGTGTCGGTTGCGGAATAGCGGAAATAACAGACAAGCGCAAAGTTATTCTTGCCTGGTTAAAGCAATAAAAAGGATTATTTTCGGACAAATTTCCGAATCAGGAAATACACAATAACTGCTCCAAGCAGTACCAATATGGCCACGCTCAGTTCGTGGCTATATTCGTTAATGAGGTCTGCCTGTCCGTGTGCCACATAGCCCAGTACCGCCAAAACCGTATTCCAGAGGAACGCGCCCAAGAAGGTATAGAGCATAAACTGGCCGAAGTGCATTTTGCTCAGACCAGCAGGAATAGAAATGAGTTGTCTAACCGCCGGAATAAGGCGTCCGATGAAGGTGCTTATCTTGCCGTGCTCGTTGAAATAGGCTTCTGCTTTCTCCACTTTCTCGCGGCTCAGAAGACACAGATGTCCTATCTTACTATCTGCAAAAGCATAGATGATGGCGCGTCCGAGCCAGAGCGAGAGTATGTAGTTGATAATTGCGCCTAACAGAGCGCCTATCGTACCGAAAAGGACGATCAGCGAGACATTAACGATATAGTTGTCTGTAACACAGACCGCGCTATTTGGATCCTCCGCCACAAATGCGGCAGGCGGAATGACCACTTCGCTGGGGAAAGGAATGAACGAACTCTCAATGGTCATCAGCGCCACAATAGAACCATAGTTCATATGTGCACTGTACCAATCGGTCACTTGTGTTATCCACGATTTTTTTCGAGCTACGCTGTCAACAGCCGCACTATCTACAGCACAAGTCTGTTGTGCAGCGGCGGACACGAATGTGCCCGCCGCAAGCATAAGTATCAGAATGAATTTTCTCATCAAATGAATATCAGTTGTACGATAATATAAACCGGCAGGAGGATGATGAGCGAGAACTTGATCATGTAGCCGAAGAAGGACGGCATCTTGATTCCGCTCTCCTCTGCGATGGCTTTCACCATGAAGTTAGGTCCGTTGCCGATATAGGTCAGCGAGCCGAACATCACAGCCGCAATGGAGATGGCTTTGAGCAGTATCTCCGGAATACCGGCTACGAAAGGTGTGCCGTTGAACATACCTGTTACGACACCGGCTTCAGCGGCAGCAAGCGACTCCGGCAGACCGGAAGCTACGCCGTGGAAGGCAACGGCAGTAGGTGTGTTATCGAGGAACGCGGAGAGCGCACCGGTCGAGTAATAGAACTGCCATGCGTGGGTGAAACCGAGGTCGGCTGCGTGCGCCTTCAAATAGGCGAGGGCTGGGGTCATTGTGGTGAAGATGCCGAGGAACAGAACCGCTACCTCTACTATTGGCGTCCAGCTGAACTTGTTGTCGTCATAACGCACCTCTTTCTTGGTGGTGTAGAGCGAGAGACATGTGAGCGAGAGAAGAACTATCTCACGCAGGTATTTGAGCCACAGCGGAGCGTCCGCTTCACCCATCTGTTTGATGGTACCTTCGTTGATGAATGCCACTGCAAGCACTACGCCCAGCAGATAAACGAAATTGATAGTACCTTTCATCACCATCGGTGTCGCCTCACGCGCGTCAGCGGAGAGGGCTGTCCAGTGCTCCTTGTTGTAATAATAGGTGTCCATCGCGAAATAGATGCCGAGCAGCAGCAGACCCGTTACCGCCCATTCGGGCGCAAGGTGCAAGAACCATGAGAAATGTGCGCCGCGGAGGAAGAGCATGAACAAAGGTGGGTCGCCCAGCGGAGTGAGCAGACCGCCGCAGTTGGCTACCAGGGCGATGAAGAAAAGGATGGTGTGAACCTTGTATTCACGCTGTTTGTTGGTCTCGATGAGCGGACGGATAAGCAGCATGGCTGCGCCCGTCGTACCCATGATAGAGGCTAAGATCCAGCCCAAGCCCAAGAAACCGGTGTTGACCCAAGGTTTGGCTTTCAAGTCACCCGAGAAATGAATACCGCCGGTGATGACAAACAACGCCAGCAGCAGGATGATGAACGGCACGTAGTCGAAGAAGATCTGGTGCTCCAACTCGTGCATCATTCCGCCCATAATCAGGCATACCGCAACGGGCACGCCGAGGAAGAGGGAAACAATGAGTTTGTTGGTGTTCTTCTCCCACCAATGCTCTGCTACCAGCGGACCGATAGCAATCATCAGAAGCATGAGTCCGAACGGAATCAAAGACCATGCCGATTGTACAAATTGTTCCATAGTATATTATTTTTTAGTCAAAAGTAATAAGTCGAAAGTCGAAAGCCCAAAGTCACTTGTGCAGTAGTTTTCTTCCGAAAGCGAGTGCAAATTTACTGCTTTTTTTTGATATATGCAAGAGGAAGAAGATTTTTTCCACCATTATCGGCAATTTGTAGCACTCCTTGTGTCAAAAAGAGAAATCCGTCTTTTGGACGTTTTCGCCATAGATGGTCTTGAAATCATTCTTCATGGAGACGACGATATAGCCGTTTTCGCGCCATTGGTCAGCGAGTTTGAGCGCTTTCTCGCGGTTGGCGTGGTCGCGGTCCTCGTCATCGGCAATCAGCATGAACGCGAGCGTCTTGTATTTCGTGTTGCCCAGACAATAATTGTGCATAGCGCAATCGCCGCCGCTGTTGCCGAACGACAGGACAGGCACTTTGCCTATCTCTTGGGCTATCTGGATGACCTTGTTCGTCTTCAGATTCTTGATAATCAGTTCGTCCGTCCGCACGATGTCCTCTTCTTTGCCCATTGTGTAGTTGACTCCGGCTTCCGTTCCCTGCGAAGTGGATTGCAGGCGCACGTCCATTCCGATGACGCGGTTAGGCGCGATACCGATGGATTCTGTCAGCGCACGGCATATGAACCGGTCCGAACCGGAAATAACATAATAGGTGAAGCCGTTCGCCTCGAGGTATTCAAACACTTGCAGCATAGGCTTGTAGAAACTCTCGCCGTAGGTCATTCCCGTAAAACCGTTAGCCGGTTTGGCGGCATACGCCTTCACGTAGCTGTCAAACTGGGCAAGCGTCATGCCGGAGTACGCTTTGGCGGCTGCGTAGGCATGCTTCATATCGAAATGGTCCGGCAGTTTGGTTCCGTTGCGCACAAAATCGCGTATCTCCTGCGCCGTCTGACGCACATCTTCCGGTGCTTTATCCCGGTAAGCGGTATCGTCCAGCACCCTGTATTCGAGCATATTATACTCAAAATAGGTAGGGTATAACTCACCTACAAACGTGCCGTCCATGTCGAACGTAGCGATGCGGTCGCTTGGCGTGATGTAATTCGGGGAGTTGGGATTAGTCACGTCCTCAACGTAAGCCTGCAAAGCGGTCACCGCCTCACATTCGTTCCAGAGGGTGAGATAGTTTTTTTTCTGCAGTGTCGGTTCGTTGCTGTTGCAACTGCTCATCACCATGCAGCACGCAGCAATGGCAACCACCCAAAGTTTGAAAGTCTTCATAATTATGATAGCTTTTACAAATCCGCTGCAAATTTACTGCTTTTTTTTGAGATATGCAAGAGAGAGAGGTTTTTTTGTGCCAAATGTTTTTCGTTTTGCGGCTTCTTGGCTTCCGTTCAGCCTCTGTTTTGTAGTCCTTTTAGCATTCATTCTCATTCGCATCTCGTTCTTAGCCCCAATGGGCACGATTATTACGCATTGCGGACGTCATAATAGGGTGTCTTCACCGTCCTGTCACCCTCCTTTCACTCCCGCGACCCTCCGCAACCACTTACATCCTCCATCCTCCAAGATATGTACCCCCTCTATATATAGTCAAAAAAGAGACAAAATCTATCACCTCGTTTGCTACTTTTTTCATTTTTTTGCATTTTGTGGTCAAAGGACAGATTATAAAGATTACGATTTTACTTGTTCCCTTTTGCGCGATTGTGGGTCTGGCAGAGCATTTGGCAGTTGGAAATATCCGTTGCGCCGCCTTTAGACCATGCGGTCACATGGTCGGCATCCATTTCCGTCAGTTTCCATATACGCGCATGGTTCGCGTCATGCCCGATGGCACAAAGCGGACAGTTGGAAACCTCATGTTTCTTGGCTTCATCCGTCTGACGGGCATAGACGCTTTTCTTGGTCGGTTCATCAAAACAACGTACTTCCAGCAGTTTGGTGTCTTGGCAACTGCCGAGGATATATTCGTAGATGCCTTTTTTGTTCTTCACGTAGTAGTCTTCGTATAGTTCGCGCTGCTTGGCAGCCACTTCTGAAGGGTTGTATGGGTTCTTGTGGTATTTCTCATAGAGTTCGCCCCACGGCAGACCGCACATCTCTTTCTCTGTGTTGGTAAACACGCCGCTTGCCCAGTCGATGACACTATTAAAATAGGTCTCCATTTCGCGGATGTTATCATCGTTGCGGTGGAGCGACATGTATTTGCTGACCTCGCCACGGCTCACCCATTCAAGCGCAGTGTGCAGGTACGCTTGGCGTTTCACATTTCCGCGTAGGAAAGCCGCCCATTTGTTGATATTGGCGTTTTGCGAATTAGAGAACACTTCTTTGGCTTTTGTCACAAACGGTCCGCAATAGACCGCATTCAAAATCTCCTGTTCCTCCAAAGGAAGCCCCACAATGTTTATAGTCTTGAACCATTCTTTGATTTCGCTTTCTGTTCCTTCGCACTCATAGACCAGCAATTCTGTTTTCAAAATCTTCTCCTTGAGATCTTCCGCCATGTAATCAAAATACTGCTCCATGCCGTTTATACGGATAGCAAACTTGCGCGTAAGGAAACGTCCCAAAGAGGTGATTCGCTGCTGTCCGTCCAGTACCTCCAAATGATTGTCGTCCACTTTATTGAAGTATAGCAAACCAATTGGATAGCCTTTGAGTACAGACTCAATGACCGCTATCTCACGTGCGCCGTTTTGCTCGGCGTAGAGATAATTACGCTGATACTCAGGCTGAATGGTCAGTTTGCCCGAAAGACCAAATAGTCCCTTACCTTCTGCCTCGTTGTAAGTAAACCCTTTGCAGATTTCTTCAACGGTATATATCTTACGTTCTGCTTTCATAGTATTATTGTTTTTTGCGGATTATAATTCTTCCATATGGGACTTTTGCATTTCCTTCTTGGTCATAATAGCAAACACCATACATGTTATCGGAGAAGTGTCCCGTTCCCCCTTGTTCTCGGTAGTCTTTCATGAATGCGCTACCTAATTGAACTGGAGTGTCCATAGTTTCGGAATTTGCCGTTAGTCCGATTATTTCAAATTGATCTGGATTATACTTGTCTAAGAATGAAACTGGAACACCCATCTTTCCCTCATAGTCGCATGGTATTAGTTCCACATGTGGCACTTCTATAGCATCGTAGTTATCATAATGAATGTAGCTTGTAAGTCCCCTCATTTTCTTGTTAAAGCGCAAATTATCAGACATCGTCATCAGTTTTAGCGGTTCATGACGACGACCATGATCAATATTAGTAAACCAACAAGTATTTCCCATTGTTTGGATACCTCCAGAAATAGTAATATAAGTTTTTGAACCAGAACTAACACCTAGCCACAATTCATTGTTCTTAATCAACGGAAATACTTCTTTATAAGTAATTGCATTCATATTTCCGATTACAAGACATTGCTTCTTCCCTTCCATAATCCATGCAAGGAATTCGCGAAACAAACTAAACGGCGGATTTGTGATAATAATATCGGCTTCGTCTCGGAGAGTTGTTACTTCGGCAGAACGGAAGTCGCCGTCGCCTTCGAGGTAACTCCATTGCAAGTCGTCAATGTCAATTCGACCGCTGTTGTTGGTATCGTGCGTAAGTGTGAAGATTTTGCCTTTGATACGGCTTTTCTCTACGTTGTACAGCGGATTCTCCGTTTCAAAGAGTGTCGGTTGCCAATCGGTCTTGTACTTTTTGCTTTCTATGGCGTATGAAGTGGAAATGAGTTTCTTCAGACCGAAGAACTCAAAGTTTTGTGCAAAGAACTTGGTAAAGTTGCTCCATTCGGGATCATCGCAAGGCAACAAGATTGTCTTGCCCCGAAAGACATCGGGGTTGTATTCAATGTATGCGTTTACTTCTTTCTGTATGTCCGCATACTGAGTGTAGAACTCATCGTTTTTAGCATTCTTCGCTGCTCCTAAATTCGCGTTTTTTGCCATGGATTGATAGTTTGCGGCTATCCATCCACAGGGGCAGAAAAGAAAAGTGAGTATATCTACTCGCGTTCACGGGAGGTCCGGAAAGAAAACCCGCATCCAACAATAGATATACCCACAGAGAAAACTCTGTGCTTTATTGTTGGATTCAGGAAGTTCCTTTACTTCCGTAAACATGGCTTTTCTAATTCTGTTAAGAAATTAGTTTTCCGGACCTTTTTCTTGAACGCGAATAATAGCCAATTTGTTAATATGTTTCTTATCGCGCACACTTGCGCTTGTTTTATGTCTTTATTTTTCAATGTCGGTGTGCTCGGAAGCACTGTCGTGCAAGCGACGATATTTCTTCTTTATTTTGCCATCAATTGGCGTTGGAGGCATTATAATGATTGCGCCAGATATTCATCGCCCATTAGGTACAAGCCGGTAACCGGATCATGTAACTCGCTGCAAAGAGGCGAAGTATAAAATAAATCCAAGGCTTGGGAAGCACTGATACCTCTCTGTTCGTTCACACGCGTAATCTCACGCGCCCGATCTTATTCCACATTAATACATTGCTTAACATACCAAACTCTGTTCCCATAATTCAAGCGTTTGGATAATATCTTGTGTGACAATCTCGCGGCTCTCGCTATGCAATACCTCATAGCACGGGAATATATATTCGTCTATCAGGTTAAAACGCGTTTCATCCTCTGATAAACCTCCGCTGCCGGTTGCTGCAACTACCTCCAATCGCGTTCGGCAAATGGATCGCAGAAACGATACCGCTCCGCTAAATCGTTAGTGCGACCATTGCCTCCGCTCTCCCCACTGGACGCACTCCGTTAGCGCCTTATGTCTTATCTTAATATATTTTTCACCGCTTTTTTCGCTGCCGGTGAAGTCGGTGGTATTTTACGTCCGCGCGGGACAAGAGGTTATTCTGCTTCTATCTCACGCATTTTTGCTTGCAGGAGTTTCTTGTCCGGCAAGCAAAGCTTGTATTCTGCCACCATAGTAGGCGATAACGAGCGACTGAGTGCATACTCAACCACCTCATTATCTTTGTCTTTACAAAGAAGAATGCCTATACTTGGGTTTTCGTGAGGTTTCTTTACATCTCGGTCCAATGCCTCCAAATAGAAATTCAATTGTCCCAGATGTTCCGGTTTGAAAGAACCCATCTTCAGTTCAAAAGCCACAAGACATTGCAACTCGCGGTGGAAGAAGAGTAAATCAATACGAAAATCACTATTACCCACCTGCAAACGATATTCTTCGTCAATAAAGATAAAATCTTTGCCGAGTTCAAGAATAAACTCCTTCATCTGCTGCACAAGGGCTGATTTCATCGAGTTCTCCGTCTTGTATTCCTTGCCCCCGATAAACTCCATCACGTACTGGTCACGGAACACTTGTTCTGCCGAAGGAGCAATTTCTCTCAACAGTGGTGAGAGTTTTGGTTTCTCCAACATCGCACGCTCAAACAGAGCGCTATCGATTTGACGATTCAGATCTCTGTAAGAAAGGCGCTCCTTTACGCAAAGTTGCAGATAGAAAGACCTTTCTTCTTCTGATTTAGTACGACTTAATATGGTTAAATTATTAGACCAACTAATTTCTCTCAACAGTGTCGAGAGTTTTTCGTCAACATTGCGATAGGCCTCATAAAACTGCTTCATGCGCCAGAGGTTCTGAGCAGAGAATCCCTTCAGTTCAGGCGCTGTGTGGGCGATATATTCAGACAACTGCTGTACGACGCTATCTCCCCATTGAGCTGATTCAATCTTGTTAGACATGTATGCGCCCAACTGCCAATACAACTCGATGAGTTGAGAGTTGGCTGTGTGAACAATCTCCGAGCGAGCATGCTGAATCAGGCGAATCACTTCGTCGAATTGCTGTGTCGAAACTATGTCAGTTTTATCTTTCATTAGGTTTTTATGAACGCCTTTTTCAATATGTCCTGTATCTCACCCACCCGAAAGACATATACCCTCGGCGTGAGCTAAATACTGCAAAACTTTCTTAGCCCCATGGGCACGGTTACATTTTGCGTTGCAAAATTACAAAAAATTTTTGAAATACGCAAATATATAGGAAAGTATTTTTGATTTTTGCATATTTTGATACATCTACGGGCAGAAAAGCAGGCACAAAAAAAACAGAGCCTCGTCTCCGAAACTCTGTATATAAAATATGTCACCGCTTTTTTTTACGCTGTCGGTGCCAGCGTTGCAAATTTAATGTCGTGCAAGCGACGATATTTCTTCTTTATTTTGCCATCAGTTGGCGTTGGAGGCGTTATAATGCTTGCGCCAGATATTCATCGCCCATTAGGTACAAGCCGGTAGCCGGATCATGCAACTCGCTGCAAAGAGGCGAAGTATAGAATAAATCCAAGGCTTGGGAAGCACTGATACCTCTCTGTTCGCTCACACGCGTGACCACGCGCCCGATCTTATTCCACATTAATACATTGCTTAACATACAGTCTCATTCATGTCTTTGCAACTTTCTTATCCCTGAAGGAAGAAAAAAGTTTTTCTTATCCCTAAAGGAAGAAAAAAGTTTTTCTTATCCCTAAAGGGAGAAAAAAGTTTTTCTTATCCCTAAAGGGAACGATTAATTGCATTTTTCGGCGGCAAAGTTACAATAAAAAAATGACATACGCAAGAGCATACATCATTTTTTAGATATTTTATGTCTCGGTCTTCTCGGCTTTAAGGAGTTTTTATTTCACTACGTTCGAACGATTATTCCTATGTTCGCGCGGCGCACTTACTCCTTGACTGTCCACCGGACACTCTGCGGTGCGCCTTAACCGCTTCACGGTCATCGGTCGGTGGGTGCAACTACTTATCCTCGCATTAGACCTATTTGCATACAACGAAAAAGCGGTAAACCGAATTTGGAATACCGCTTTTTGCAATATTATACAAAGTATATATTTATATCCACCCTAAAGCATATAATGGGATATATTGAATGTCACCGATTTTCTGCATCGGGAATTTGGATATAACCATTAATTCTCCCAATGTGGGATTGGGGTTTTCAAGTACCGCATCCAATGACACATGACGCTTATAATCATTGCCGGACTTGACTTCGATAATATTCATCTTATTGTTTTGAGCGACAAGGAAATCCAGCTCTTGGCGGCTTTTATGGTCGTAGTAATGCAGTACATAACCTTTCTTTACCAATTCTGCTGCCACAAAGTTTTCCGTCAATGCTCCTTCATTGATGTCAATCTCTCCATTGAGCACTTGCCATTGAATCGGTTCACGCCACATGGAACATAGCAAACCAGTATCTAACAAGAAGACTTTATACAAGTTGCGTTTCTCGTATTGCTCAAAAGGCAAAAGCAAATTATGTGTATTATAGGAGAAATATGCGATCCCCGCATCTATCAGCCATTGCGCTGCATTTTCATATTTCTGCGCAGTAGCCCTTTATTCGATATCCGCTATGATAAATCTCTTTTTCTTTTTGCTTAATTCGGATGGTATCGCATCGAAAAATAATTTCGCGCGTGCCTTTTCCTGCCCCGCATATTTGGAAATGTCGTCGCGATAACTATCTATGATGCTACGCTGCACAAGCAGAGTTCTGGACATATGCAAATATTTATTCAATTTTATTACGATTTTTACTCAAAAGTATCTTCTATACAGCAGTCCTTAAAAGTGTCCGGGGTACAAAAAAATCTGCACTTGTGATGCAGATTTAGTGGTCTTAATCCAGTTTGAGGACGGCGAGGAAGGCTTTCTGAGGGACTTCGACGTTGCCGATCTGTTTCATGCGCTTCTTGCCTCGTTTCTGTTTCTCCAAGAGTTTCCGTTTACGGCTGACGTCACCTCCGTAGCACTTGGCGAGCACATCCTTTCTAACCTGTTTGACGGTCTCACGAGCGATAATCTTGGCTCCGATAGCGGCTTGAATAGCGATGTCGAACTGCTGGCGTGGAAGTAACTCTTTGAGTTTTTCGCACATACGGCGTCCAAAATCGAGCGCATTGTCCCGGTGGGTAAGCGTAGAAAGAGCATCAACTTGCTCTCCGTTGAGGAGGATATCCAATTTGACGAGGTTAGACGGCCGGAAACCGTTCATATGCCAATCAAAAGACGCATAGCCTTTGGAGATTGATTTGAGTTTGTCGTAAAAATCTATGACAATCTCTCCGAGCGGCATGTCAAAGAGCAGTTCCATTCGGTTGCCGGAGATGTATTCCTGCTTGACCAGTTCTCCCCGTTTACCCAGGCAGAGTGTCATAATCGGTCCAATATAATCAGCCGTAGTAATGACCGAAGCGCGAATGTAGGGTTCCTCTATCCGGTCTATCTCCGTGAGATCGGGCATGCCGGCCGGATTATGCACTTCCACGAGGCCTCCGTCCTTGGTATATACGTTATAAGAGACGTTCGGGACGGTAGTGATGACGTCCATATCAAACTCTCGGTCGAGCCGCTCCTGTATAATCTCCATGTGCAGCAGTCCGAGGAATCCACATCGAAAACCGAAGCCTAAAGCCATCGAACTCTCCGGTTGGAAAGTGAGAGAAGCATCGTTCAGTTGCAGTTTCTCCAACGAAGCGCGCAAGTCTTCATAGTCCTCAGATTCAATAGGATAGACACCGGCGAAGACCATCGGTTTGGCTTCTTCAAAGCCAGCAATTGCTTTGTCACACGGACGCGCTACGTGCGTAATTGTGTCGCCCACTTTCACTTCGGTGGAAGTTTTGATACCGGAGATAATATACCCGACATTGCCGGCAGAAATCTCTTTGCGCGGAGACATGTCGAGTTTGAGGATACCAATCTCGTCAGCGTCGTACTCCTTGCCGGTATTGACAAATCGCACACGGTCGCCTGTTCTCATGGTACCATTGACCACTTTGAAATAGGCGATTATTCCCCGGAAGGAATTGAAGACACTATCAAAGACGAGGCATTGTAGCGGCGCGTCCGGGTCACCTTTCGGGGCAGGAATACGCTCGACGATAGCATCCAGTATTTCCAATACTCCCTCACCCGTTTTGGCCGAACAACGGAGAATCTCCTCTCGTTTGCATCCCAAAAGGTCCACAATCTCGTCTTCCACGCGCTCGGGCATGGCGTTATCCATGTCGCATTTATTGAGCACCGGAATAATCTCCAAATCATGCTCAATCGCCATATACAAATTGGAAATTGTCTGCGCCTGCACACCTTGGGTAGCATCCACGACCAGCACAGCTCCCTCGCACGCCGCAATAGAACGGCTGACCTCGTAAG
>ONQO01000007.1 GCA_900319995.1 uncultured Bacteroidales bacterium | reverse complement strand
GCCTTAAGTATTATCGGTTTCACTAAGTTTGCGGGTCCGAGCAAACCCGTGAAGCAAAACGAACCACCGAGAGAGCAGAAACAAGAACTGTTGAATGACAGCACGAGCGAAGCTACCGTATTAACGGTGGCCGAAGAGTCATCCGTCTCCACGCCTGTAGAAGAAAAGGCATCACAAGAGAGTCAAGGCGCTTTTGGCCCATCACAGCAAGGTGAAGAACAGTTGATTACGATGGAGAACGGTCGTATCCGCGTTACTCTTTCCACCTTAGGCGGGTCCGTCAAGCGCGCCGAACTATTAGAGTACAAAGCGTCAGGTGACTCCGTTCAGCCGCTACGTCTATTCGGTCCGGAAGAGGTTGTATTCGGATTTACTCTACGCACCAAACAGAGCGGTGACATACTGACCTCCGGTCTTTATTTCGAACCTGTTTTGGTAGATTCGAACAAAGTGACACTCCGTTTGCTGACCAGCGATTCGATTGCATGGATGGATTTTCAATATGAGTTGTCGGATAACTATATGCTTTCTTTCTCCATTGTTCCCCATAACATGCAGAATGTGTTGTTGGAGAACGAACCGGATATCCGTTTGGACTGGGCACAACTCATTCCCCAACATGAACAAGGTCGCAAATTCGAGGAGCGTTACGCCCAACTCCAATACATGCTGTACGGAGGGGAGATGGAGAGTCTGAGTGAAAGCAAAAGAGACAACGATCAGTCTGACGGACAAGTCAAATGGATAGCGTACAAAGACCAGTTCTTCTCCACCGTCCTGATAGCGGACGGGACGTTCAGCAAATCGTCGGAGTTCATCTCTATTCCGATGGACAGAAAGACCGGTTATATCAAGCAGTATCAGACAACGACGGATGTGCCGTTGGATATTTTTGATAACACTCCTACAGGTTTCCGTTTCTATTTTGGTCCTAATCACTATAACACGCTCAAGGCATATGACGAGGGATTGGAGAAAGAGGATCGTTTACACCTGAAGGAGTTGGTTCCTCTGGGTTGGAAAATAGTTAGCTGGATTAACAAAATCATTGTTATACCGTTGTTCGACTTATTCTCAAGTTGGGGTCTTCATATCGGTATCGTAATTCTCCTATTAACTCTGGTCATCAAACTCATCATACTGCCCTTTGTTTTTGTTTCCTACAAATCGAGCGCGAAGATGCGTGTTCTTAAACCGCAGTTAGATGAGATCAATGCCAAATATCCACCTGAAAAGATGCAGGAACGTCAGAAAGCGACGATGGAGTTATACCGTCAGGCCGGTGTGAGTCCAATGTCGGGATGTTTGCCGATGTTGTTCCAGTTCCCTGTTTTGATGGCTATGTTCTGGTTTCTGCCTACAGCGATCGAGCTCCGCGGCAAATCTCTGTTCTGGGCCGACGACCTCTCTACGTATGACGCCGTATTCCATTGGGGCGTCAACATACCATTGTTAGGCGATCACTTGTCTCTGTTCTGTCTTTTGATGACGATCTGTAATATTGCTTACACATATATCACGATGCAGTCACAGAATACCGACCCGAATATGAAGTTCATGAAATACGTCATGTACGCGATGCCTCTCATGTTCCTATTCATATTCAACGACTACGCCTCCGGTTTGTCGTTCTACTATTTGGTTTCTCTGTTTATCACGATCATCCAGACCATGATATTCCGTTGGACACTGAACGACAAGAAGATGTTGGCAGAGATGGAGGCTAATAAAAAGAAAAAAGCCGGCAAACCGAAGTCGAGCTTTATGGAACGATTAGAGAAGATGCAACGCGAGCAACAACGTTTAGCGCGCGAGAATGCGAAGAAGAATATGCGCAGATAAGAAGAGTCATGAGGCGGTTACGCTACCGCCTCATGAACTTGTACTTTAAAGAGTTCGTCGTTTACCAATTTTTGACCTGTTGGAGAAAGTGTCATACCGTCCATCTCCAACAACTCGTCGAAATGAGGACAGGAGAGCATAGGGCTGGTAACATCGACAATATGGACGCATTGCAGCGCCGCGAGACGGAACAAGGCGAGGTTATACAACTCATGCATATTACGTAATCGTGCCGTAGAGCCACCAAGCCAATACATAACATTCCTACGTTGTTGCATGGTCATGCCATGTGTAATAAAGGCGAAGAAGCGGTTTTCGTCCATGATAGGCAAGCTAACGAGGATGGGTTCTTGTCCGCGCGCACGCGCTTGCGCAATCATATTTATATATAAGGCTTTATAGGCAACCAAATCCATCTTGGGCTCATGATGACCACTTGGGTTGGCAGCGATAGCCTGCCAATCAAATTGTAAACCATTCTCAGGTCGAATAACAATTGTTTTGTCCATAAGGCAGAAAAAATTAAAATTAATATATATAAATAAAAAGTTTAATCATTAGAGATGCATTGCCAAATAAGCAATTACGATTGGTAACTGTAGGCAATAGAGAGCGACCAAGAGGTCAAATCCGATTCGTTTTACAGTTTTCATATGCGTTATAATTTAAAAGGGTTATACATTTTATTTTCAAATCCGGTGCAAAATTACTGCTATTTGGCGAGCTGCACAACTAAATGTGATTAGTGACGAAAAAAAGTGACTAAAATAGGCAAAAAGGTGACTAAAATACAAATATAGTGACGAAATTTTTCAAAAACAGATTTTGTCACTTTGTCAAAAATGACTAAATTATGAGTAAAATACCATCATCGATCTTATCAGCAAATACGCTTTTGATACACGTATTAGCATTGCCATTTTTCTTCCTCGGTTTCATCTTGCTGTACGACAGTGAGTGGATAACCGGTTTTCTGAGCGGAGGAAATGACCGCACCGTCTTTAATGCTCTCATGTTGACATGTATCCTATTAGGGATACTATGCGGATCACGCATACCAATGACCGCTTCGCGCAGAAATCTTCATCTTAATTGGTGGGAGTATTTTCTATGGTCTCTGAGCGAAGTGATTGTATTCTCAGCCTTTGCGGCACTTTATATGGCGCTTGTTTATGGCAATTACGGGTATTTTCCGGCGTTGGGACGGTGTTTGTGTATCTCGTTTGCCATATTGCCCTATCCATATCTTTTCTTCGGTGTACTGATAGCACTCATCCGTCCTGACAAGATGCAAGAAGCGGAAGACGATTTAGTTCGATTTGCGGACAATACAGGACGTTTGAAACTGGTCATCGCGAATGATGTGATACTCTATATATTAGCTCAGGAGAACTATGTATCCATTCATTATATGGAAGGCGAGAAAGAGAAAGAATACTCTTTGCGTCAGTCCATGCGAGGCATCGAGGAACTAATGAGCAAACATGGAATAGTCCGCTGTCAACGTTCTTATTTCGTCAATCCACGTCACGTAACCGTGCTACGTAAGGACAAAGAAGGTATGATTCAAGCGGAACTGGATGTAAACGGAAGCCGACCGGTTCCCGTATCTCCCAAGTACTATGAGGATTTGAACAAAATGCTATAGTGGGACGATAGGTAATTATTCGCGATTTCTTTCTTTTTGTTCCTTCAAAAATGTTCCAAATCTCCACCGAGATTAAAACGAGAGTGATACGACCTTTTAACGAGGTTTTGTCCTGCTTTTATTATGACCCTAAATGTTCATTTTAATCTCTCCCCTCTATTTCCTTGCTCATTCCCCTCTCGTCCTACAGTATCCTGTGCTCGCGCCATCCGAACGTGAAGGATCTTTTTTGACCATTATTGTTCGTTTTCGATGCAAATATATACCGGTTTTGAGCTTTTTTGTTGCTTAATTTAACCAATCGTTGCATTTTAGGGTGTTTTTAGGGGGTTTTAGGGGGTTTTTCCATATATACCGTATTCTATACCCATAGAAAACATGCGATTTTTGAGGACATTTTTGAGGGCAACACACTATTGTTTTAAAAAAATCACGCGTGCGCTTGCGTATGTCATTTTTTTTTTGTACCTTTGCGCTCGATTTTGCGAAATAAGCGTTTACAATTAACATCAAAACAAAAAATATGAAAAAAAGTATCTTTTTAGCCGCATGGGCAGCCATGAGTATGACTGCCTTTGCCCAGAACGCAGCGCCGGTTCAGCCCGACCTTGCTCGCCAGACTCTGATGACTATTAACGGCAAAGCCGTGAGTGCCGAGGAGTTTTTGTACATTTATGAAAAAAACAACCAAGCGGGCGCTCTGGACCCGAAGACGATGGACGAGTACCTGGACATGTTCATCAATTTCAAGTTAAAAGTTGCAGAAGCCGAGAGTCAGGGAATAGACACGACAGAAGCCTTTCAGAAAGAGTTGAGCGGTTACCGCGCACAAGCCACCCCGAAATATCTTCAGGACGAAGCGGCGATAGACAGTCTGGTTGAGTTGAGTTGGCGTCATATGGCGAAAGACCGCCGTGCCGCACATATTGCTATCCAATGTCCGATGAGCGCCGACAGCGCCACGGAAACGGATGCGAAAACGAAAATCCAAGACGCTTACGAACGTGTGACCGTCGGCAAACTCGTTACGGAAAGAAAGAAAGTAAAAGGCAAATGGCAGAACGTGGAGAAACGTCTGCCGGTAGAGGCTTTTGACGCCGTGGCGCGTGAAGTGAGCACAGACCCGAATGTACAGGAGACAGGCGGCGAGTTGGGATGGATCACTCCTTTCCGATATGTTTATCCCTTGGAAGAAGCCGTCTATGGAACAGAAGTGGGCGGTATCAGCCGTATCTTCCGCACACAATACGGATTCCATATCGTGCTGGTTGAGGAAGAGTTGGACCATAGAGAGGTCAAAGCGCGTCACATCATGAAGATGGTTCCCGCGGACAGTCTGGATGCCCTCAAACGTGCACAGATAGACAGTATCTATGCCGTTGTGACGCCTGCCAACTTCGAAGAGACCGCTCAACGCGAGTCAGATGACCGTGGTAGCAGTGTCCGCGGAGGCGACCTGGGATGGTTCGGCAAAGGAATGATGGTCAAGCCCTTCGAGGACGCCGCTTTCAGCCTGTCTGAAGGAGCTATCAGCCAGCCGGTTCGCAGTCAGTACGGATGGCATATCATCTATAAAGAAGCCGAACGCGGGATCCTGCCCTTGGACTCCATTCGTACCCAGGTTCAACGCAATGTAATGCGTGACGAGCGTGCCCAAGAAGCAGAGAAGAGTTTTGTCCGTAAGACACGCGCCGAGTACAGACTCCCTGCACGCATGAGCGACGCCGAAGTAAAAGCCTATGCCGACGCTCATCTGGAAGAGAAATATCCGGAACTGAGAAATCTGGTTCAGGAATACCACGACGGTATTCTGCTATTCGATGTCTCACTCAACGAAGTTTGGGACAAAGCGGCGAAAGATACCGTAGGACTGGAGAACTATTTCCGTGCGAACAAGAAAAAATATTCGTGGGACAAGCCGCGTTGGAAAGGGTATATCATCCAAGCGAAAGACAAGAATAGTGCCCGAGCTGCCAAAGCTATCGTCAAGAGCGCAAATCCGGATTCCATCCAACGATACATCGCACAGCGTATCAACTGTGACACCATCATGTTCGTCAAAGTACAGCAGGGTCTGTGGGAACAAGGCAAGAACAGCGCCGTGGACAAATTCGGCTTCAAGGTTAAAAAAGCAGAATATACCCCAAGCGAGGAGTTCCCGATAGTTGAGTGTGTCGGCAAAAAACTGAAAGCGCCTGCCGAATGGAGCGACGAGAAAGGCAAAGTGACTACCGATTATCAAGACTATCTGGAAACCGAATGGATCAAGAAACTGCGTAAGAAATATCCGGTAGAGGTGAACCAGGAAGTGTGGAACGCGATAAAGAGATAGTGTATAAATCGCTGCGCTGATAGAATATAGAGGATAGAATGAGGAAGTATGTGCCTTACATATGGATCGTCGGATTACTCCTGTGCTTATACGGTGCACTACAAGTGCGGTCCGTTCGCATCGATTTGACCGATGACCAACTATATAGTCTCAGCGACGCCTCCAAACAACTGCTTCGACAAACAGACTCACCCATCGAAATGAGTTTGTTACTGCAGGGAGACCTGAACGCCGGATTCCGAAGACTCAAAAAAGCCACGGAGGAAATGGTGGAAGAGATGGGAGTATATGGAGATATAGTTGTTCGGGAATGTCGGGATCCGAAGTATGCCGACAGTTTGGGGTTACATCCTATTATCATCCACGAGCGGGAACAGAACGGCAGAACCGCCCAGACGGTCGTCTATCCCTATGCGTTGTTGACCTATCACGGCAAACGAGCGGTCGTTCCGCTGCTGAAGAACACTCCCGGAGTAAGCGGAGAAGAGAACCTGCATAGCAGCATAGAACAATTGGAATTCGCCTTCATGGAAGCGCTGCATTTATTGCACCAAAACGAGACTCCCCGCGTCGCTATCTTGGAAGGTCACGGCGAACCGGACGAAGCGCATACTTATGACTTAATGTCGGTGCTGAGCAAATATTTCCAGGTCGATCGCGGTCAAATAGCCAATAGCCAACAGTCAACAGCCAACATCCACCTCCTGGACGGTTACCAAGCGGTCATCATCGTTAATCCGCAGACTCCTTTCAATGATATAGAACGTTTTATCATAGACCAGTATATCATGCGCGGAGGAGCCGTCTTATGGGCGCTCAATGGCGTTCGGTTCAGCGAAGATGTTCTTCAAGAAGAAGGTTTTACTCCTATTGTGGCACAAGAGTTAGGGTTAACCGAAATGCTCTTCCGATACGGTATCCGTGTCAACCCTGCCTTGGTTCAGGACATCCAATGTCTGCCCATACCGGTCAATGTCAGCACCGATCCGCTATCCACGAATCTACAACCCATGCCCTGGACCTATGCACCACTGTTGCTTGCCAGCCAAGGAAGCCCCGTAACACGCGGGTTGGGGCAAGTAATGAGTACGTTCGTCAGCCCGATAGATGCCGTAGGAGGCGATGACGGCATAGAGAAACGCATACTGTTAGCTACCAGTACGGCAAGCCGAATGACCGCTACACCCGGTGAAGTGGATTTGAACGATGTGAATCCCGACCTGTCCAAGTTCCAGTATCAGTACATTCCTGTAGCTGTATCTATGGAAGGGGAATTTCCGAGCGCCTACGCGCACCGGATGATCCCGGACGGAGTGGAGACTGACGAGGCTATCCGGAAGAAAAGTGTCAAGACACGGCAAATAGTCATCGGAACCGGCAGTATTCTCCTGAACGAAACACAACGCAACGAAGCCCTGCCGATGGGATACGACCGCTACAGCGGCATGCTTTTCAGTAACCGCGACTTTATTGCCAATGCCGTTTTATGGCTGACCGACAGTGAGGGACTCATCCTGTTGCGAGAAAAGAGTACGCCGCTCCGATTGCTCAACGATAAACGCGCACACGACGAACGAAGAAAAGTGCAAATAGTGAGCACTACCTGTCCTATCGCACTGTTAGTAATTATAGGGCTCTCCGTCTTTGCCGTTCGCAGAAGAAAATATGCCGTCAAAAGCCGGAAACATAAATAATACAGTCTGCGAAGACTGAAAGAAAAAAGAGAATGAAAAAAAGTATATCCATAGGAATCAGTTTCTTGTTCGCTGTATGGTTAACGCCTTACACATACGCACAAGAACTATTGAACTATCCGTTAGACACGGTCAACGGAGAAGAAGTGTACCAATACCGCGCGGAGAAAGGTATCGGTTTCTACCGTATAGGTCTGAATTTCAATGTATCCCAAGAGGATATTATCCGTCTGAATCCACAATTGAAAGAACGTGGAGTGCATTTGGATGAGTTACTGCTTATTCCGACAGGCAGACCCGTAGTAAAAACCCTACCCGGCGAAAACAAGAGCGCCAAAGAAGCAGAGACTGCAAAAACAGAAGAGGTAGAGACACCGGAAGTAACCGAAGTCGAGAAACCGAAGATAACCGATGTGGAGAAACCGAAAGTCTCCATCTCCGAAAAAGCAGAGATACTGAAACACCAGAACGATATAAAAAGCCTGAGTGCTTCCAAAATTCCTCTTCCAAAAGAAGAATTGGACACTGCCGATATCGTTAAAGACCCCTTTACAGGGCAAGAAACGACCCAGGATAGCATCTTAACGTCATCCGACAGTATCTTTGCCGATAGTATCATCGCAGACAGTATTGTTGCGGACAGCAGAAAGACCCTTGAGTTGGCATTAATGCTTCCTTTTGAGAGTCAGTTGACCAAACGCAGCGCCAACGCCGCACGTATGTTAGAGTTCTACCAGGGAGCACTATTGGCGTTACACGACTTGCAGAATGACAGTACTCTATACCGACTCCGTGTCTTCGATACAGAGCGAAGCGAATTGCGCGTACGTGCATTATGCGACAGTACTGAACTGGATTCCGTGAGAGGCATATTAGGGCTCGTCTATCCTATCCAAGTGGAATGGATGGCTGACTGGTGTGTGGTTCACCAAGTACCGTTACTGCTTCCTTTCAGCGACAACGTACATCTGGAAGATAGACCCTATGTCCTCCAGTTCAACTCGACCGACAAACAAGAAGCGGATAGTTTATGCCAATGGATAATATCCAGAGAGACCCCCGTTCATTGCGTCCGGATAGACACACGAGAAGCGGATATTACGTCCTGCATGCGTACTCTACGCAAAGAAATGAAAGCACAGGGTATCGAGAGTACTGGGTTAGCGATTACGGATTTGATGAACGATTCGGCAGAATACGCCTTGGATGCCACCAAAGAGAATCTGATTCTTCTACAAAGTGACCGTTACCAGCAGGTACAAAAACTCATCCCTCACCTACAAAAACTGCAGGAAGACGGATTCCAAATACGCCTCGTCAGTCAGTACTCGTGGCAGAAAGAGCAGATAGACCTGCCCCAAGTATTTGTATCCGTTTTTACCTCAAAAGCGGAACGTGAGACCTATGATAACCTTTGGGCTCAATCGTACCAAAGCGAACATGTAAGCGGAATTCCACGATATGACCTGTTAGGATACGACCTAATGAGAACCCTGATTGAATGGCTGAACGGAAACAAAGAGTTCTACGGTTTACAATCCGTCATCCAATGGGAACAAGCGGGCGAAGGCGGTTGGCAGAACAACCACGCCAAAGTACAGACAATCGAATAAAACCTACAAGCCACATTTGTTTTGAAGATACATCGTTCCATCATAGTATTGGCAGCCATGCTCATAACTGCCGTGGTGTCTGCCCAACCCAGGTTGAGCAAACCGGAGTTCTATTTGGGTATTCACGGCGGAGTAAGCGCAGGAACCGTTATTTTCCGACCGGCTGTGGCGAACATGACACCCATTATGAACGCATGCGTGTTAGGAGGTAACGGTGGACTCGTTTTCCGATATGCAGGACACAAATATTGCCACTTCCAGATGGAGTTGAACTATCAGCACAAAGGCTGGGCAACATATAGCGAAAGCGCCGGACACAACTACCATAACCTGCACTATTTGGAATTACCGATTCTGATGAACCTGAATTTCGGTAGTGACGTATGCCGATGGTTCTTCAATCTCGGTCCGCAGATTGGTTACTGTCTTTGGGACGAGAACAAGAGTATCGACCATCCTTTCGATTGGGGAATGGCTGCAGGAACAGGATTATACGTTAATACTCGCAAAGCAGGCATCTACGAACTGGAAATACGATTCGACTACTCGTTCGGAGGAGTCTATGGAACCAGTATCACAGATACCTACAACATGGCCTCTCCGATGGATTTGAGTGTCAATCTGGCATGGCTGATGCCCGTCAGAAAAGTGGACAAAAGAAAGATATACGAGGAAAAGGAAAGAAAGAAGAGAATAGAAGAGGAAAAGAAGAGGCAAGAAGAGGAACAGAAGAGAATAGAAGAGGAACAGAAAAAACAAGAAGAAATAGAACGGGAATACCAAGTAAGGTAATGTTTGATGTTTGATGTTTAATGTAATAAAGATATGAAAACAAATTATGAAGTAAGGTACGCGTCTAACCCTATAGACGCCAAGAGTTATGACACGACACGGTTGAGAAAAGATTTCTTGATTGAACGCGTGTTTGCAGCAAACGAAGTAAACATGGTCTATTCCATGTACGACCGCATGATAGTGGGCGGAGCGATGCCGGTCGGAGAAACCCTGCTATTGGAAGCCATTGACCCCTTAAAAGCACCGTTTTTCCTGACAAGACGAGAAATGGGGATCTTCAACGTCGGAGGTAAAGGTCGTGTGATAGCCGGAGAAGAAGTGTTCGAATTGGATTTCAAGGAAGCCCTCTATTTAGGCAAAGGTGACCGCGAAGTGAAATTCGAGAGCATAGACGCCGCTCATCCTGCTATGTTCTATTTTAATTCCACTACGGCTCATTGCGCCTATCCGAACAAGAAAGTGACCAAAGCGGACGCCGTGGTAGCACACATGGGCAGTCTTGAAATGAGCAACGAGCGAAACATCAACAAGATGCTTGTCAACCAAGTTCTGCCTACCTGCCAACTACAGATGGGCATGACGGAATTAGCCACCGGAAGTGTGTGGAATACTATGCCGGCACATGTTCATAGCCGACGGATGGAAGCGTATTTCTATTTTGAAGTGCCGGAAGAACAAGCCGTATGTCATTTCATGGGAGAAGTGGAAGAGACGCGACATATATGGATGAAAGGAAACCAGGCTGTCTTGTCTCCGGAATGGTCCATCCACTCCGCCGCCGCAACCCACAATTACACATTCATTTGGGGAATGGGCGGAGAGAACCTGGATTACGGAGACCAGGACTTCAGTAAAATAACCGATTTGAAATAAGGTAAAAGATGAAGAATTTATTTAGTTTGGAAGGCAAGAATGCGTGGGTGACCGGCGCATGTTACGGTATCGGTTTTGCGATTGCAAAGGCTTTTGCGCAAGCAGGCGCAAAACATATTATTTTTAACGCGCGCAGTCAGGAGGCGATAGATAAGGCGATGGAGTTGTACCGCGCCGAAGGTATTGACAATGCACACGGATATGTATGCGATGTGACGGACGAAGTAGCCGTCAAAGCTTTGGTGGAACAGATACATACGGAAGTGGGACAGATAGATATTCTGGTGAACAATGCCGGAATCATCAAACGTATCCCAATGCATGAGATGAAACGCGAGGAGTTCCAACAAGTGATAGACATCGACCTGGTTGCACCCTATATTGTCAGCGCCGCTGTGTTGCCGGAAATGATGGCGCGCCGCGAAGGAAAAATAATCAACATCTGCTCCATGATGTCGGAATTGGGCCGCGAAACAGTCAGTGCGTACGCCGCTGCCAAAGGTGGTCTGAAAATGCTGACACGCAACATATGCTCGGAGTACGGCGAATACAACATCCAATGTAACGGTCTTGGTCCGGGATATATTGCTACTCCTCAGACAGCTCCGTTACGAGAGCCGCAAGCTGACGGAAGCAGACATCCTTTTGACGCGTTCATTTGCGCAAAGACGCCGGCTGGCAGATGGCTGGAGCCGGATGAGTTAGGAGGCACCGCCGTGTTCCTGGCTTCGCATGCTTCCGACGCCGTCAACGGACAGATTATCTATGTGGACGGAGGTATCCTCGCTTATATTGGAAGACAACCGAAATGAAAAAGATATTAATTTTCGCGCTGATGGCACTCGGCTTGAGTGCATGTCAGAAAGAGGTCGTACAGCCGAAAGTCTATGGACGTTATGTGCCGGAAAGGAAGGATGATTTTGCGTGGGAAAACGAGTATGCGGCATTTCGCATGTACGGACCTGCCTTGCGTCCGGAAAACCCCTCTAACGGCGTCGATCTGTGGCTCAAGAAAAGTCCTGAACTGATAGTGGATAGTTTTTACTATCGTGAACATGTTTTAGGACTTCCGTATCATATCAACTACGGAAAAGGACTCGACTGTTACAAAGTAGGTCATACATGTGGCGCAGGAGGACTGGTGGTAATGACGGAAGAGGACACGGTTGAACGGATTTATGTCGGTGGTGCTTACGACCGTTGGGAGATAGTGGAGCAGAGACCGGAAAAGTTGGTCTTCCGGTTGGAATATGACAGTTTAATGGTAGCCGGACATCTCTTGAAGGAGTCAATCACTATTACCACCGAAGCAGGCAAAATGCTGAACCGTGCCGACGTGGTACTGAGCGGTAATTATGACGGTGAGTTATGGGTAGGCGGCGGTATTTACTTGCATGACAGCATTGACAACGTCTATACCTGCGACCACTGTGGTATAGTCGCTTACGCCGAGGACGCTCTGAGCGACAAGACCGCCGCACAAATGAACTACGAATACAACGGTTCCACAAGCCAAGGCCGCAGCTATATAGCCGTAGTAATCCCCGGAGGCGCGATGACAGACACCATCGAAGGCAATCTGGTTGCTTTGCGACCCTACTTGCCCGGAGACACTCTGACCTATTACTTCGGCGCTTGTTGGAGTGAGTGGGCGAACGGAGAAGAAACGTTCCCGACTGACCAAGACTGGTTCGATTCAATACATTTGTAAATCTATATGCTATGACATACTTGATTATCCGATTGGCTACATTGGGAAACGTAGCAATGACTGTTCCCATTATTGCTTCCGTGAGCCGTCGCTATCCGAATGACCGGTTTGTCGTAGCGAGCAAAAAGAATTTAGAAGCCATGTTTGCCACCATGCCGAATGTGGAGTTCAGAGAAGTGGACAACCATTTGGACTGGAAAGGAGTGGTAAGACTATGGAAGTCGCTACGCGACGAAGTGGATGCCGTCATCGACCTGCAAGACGTGCTTCGCACGCGTGTGTTGGATGTACTCATGCGTTGGAGCGGCAAACATGTTACAAGAGTACACTACGGACGTATCCGCAAACACATGATTACGTTCTGGGGTATCGGAAAAGATCATCCACTTCCGACTGAGTTTGAACGTTACCGTGATACGTTTGCGCGCGCTGGCTTGACCAGCGACGAATCGTTTGTGAGTCTGGCCGTAAAAACAACAACCGCCAAGTGTGTAAAGGAGACATTCGGTGAGAAAAAAGGTCACTGGATAGGCTTGGCGCCTTTTGCCAAATCGAAGTCAAACATGCTCCCTTACCGGGTTACAAAGGATATCATCGAACAGTTAACCAAAGACGAGCAGACCCGTGTTTTCCTCTTCGGAGCGGGAAATATAGAATGTGAAATGTTGCGCCTTTGGGCAAGCGTTTTCCCGCGGACTATCAGCGTAGCCGGACGCCTGAAATTAGAAGAGGAACTGGAACTGATGCGTATGCTTGACGTCATGATTTGCATGGACAGCGCGAACCAGCATTTATCCAGTCTGGTGGGATTGAGAGCCATCAGTGTCTGGTGTGCAACGCATCCAATGATTGGGTTTGGAGGATGGAAACAACGCAGCGAGGATACCATCCAACGACGTGATTTACGTTGCCGTCCGTGTACTTGTCACGGAACCAACCATTGCCGGTACAGGAACTACGCCTGCCGGCAAATAGAAGCAGAAACAATAGTAAAACAAATATGAGCAAAGTTATTTCATTAGCAAACCAAAAAGGAGGCGTCGGGAAGACAACCTCCGCTATCAATTTAGCCGCCGCGCTTGCCAAATTAGGCAAACGTGTGCTACTCATCGATGCTGACCCGCAAGCCAATTCGTCATCTGGGTTAGGTATCGAAATACGCGAGTTAACCAATACGATTTACGAATGTCTGATCAACGGAATAGATCCACATACAGCCATTGTAGAGACGAGCATGAAAAATCTAAGCCTTATGCCAAGTCATATCGACTTGGTCGGCGCTGAAATAGAAATGCTGAACATGGAACATCGCGAACAATTATTAAAAAACATCATTGCTCCAATCCGTGAGGAATATGATTTTATCCTGATAGACTGCAGCCCGTCATTAGGCCTGATCACTATCAATGCGTTGACAGCCAGCGATAGTGTAATCATCCCTGTTCAGTGTGAGTTTTTTGCGTTGGAAGGAATTGCCAAACTGCTGAACACCATCAAGATTATCAAATCCAAGCTAAACCCGGAACTAATGATAGAAGGATTCCTACTGACGATGTACGATAACCGCTTACGTTTGAGTAATCAGGTGTACGAAGAAGTAAAACGTCATTTCGGCGATTTGGTTTTCAATACCGTGATTGCACGCAATGTACGTTTGAGCGAGGCTCCCTCACACGGCGTATCCGTATTGGAGTACGACCCACATTCTAAAGGAGCACAAAACTATACATCTTTGGCACGAGAAGTAATTGTTAGAACCAAAAGACGATAAAGATGAAAAGAACAGGATTAGGACGAGGTTTGGACGCACTGATAGACACCTCGCATGTTGATACCAACGGCGGCAGTTCGATTTCGGAGATAGAATTGAGCGCCATTGTTGCTAACCCGGACCAACCACGCAGAACATTTGACGAGGACGCCATGCAGGAACTCGCCGACTCCATTAAGGAGCATGGCGTCATTTCACCCATTACGCTCCGCGATAACGGAAACGGCACCTATATGATCATCGCAGGTGAGCGGCGTTTTAGAGCCAGTAAGTTAGCAGGGCTGGAGCGCATACCCGCATATATCCGAACAGCCAAAGACGAGCAGGTCATGGAATGGGCTCTTATTGAGAACATTCAGCGTGAGGATTTGGACGCAATAGAGATTGCACTCGCGTACCAACGATTGATGGACGATTACAATCTCACACAGGAACGCATGTCCGAGCGTATCGGCAAAAAACGCGCTACGGTAGCCAACTATCTGAGGCTGCTTAAACTGCCTGCCGAGATTCAAGTGGGTATCAAAGAAAAGAAAATTGACATGGGCCACGCTCGTGCCATCCTCGGATGTCCCTCCACAGAGAGACAGTTATCCCTGTACCAACGTATTCTGAAGGAAGGGCTCTCCGTACGCAAAGTGGAAGAATTGGCACAAGAGAGCAAAAAAGATGAGAAGCCAAAAACTCAAGGGAATAGTAATCCATATGCTGAGCTGGCCAAGAAGATAAGCTTTGATACCGGACTGAAAGTGACCATACAGAACGGGAAAGTAACGATTACTTTTCACAACGAAGAAGAATTGAACCATATTATCTCCCGAATCGCTTGAAACGCTGGTTATCCATAGTGTTCATAGTGCTTCCGTTGGCGATATACGCTCAACAGGATAGTATTTCCATCCGCAAACCTGACGCAGGAAAGGCTGTTTGGTTGGGAGCCATTATTCCCGGAGGCGGACAGATATACAACGGTTCGTATTGGAAACTGCCGATTGTCTATGGAGCGTTTATGGGCTGCGGATACGCAATCAGTTGGACAAACAACCGATGCACCAATTTCAAGACCGCTTATTTGGATTTATATAATGATGTTCAAGCCGGTACAGTAAGCGAAGATCCGAGCAAAAGTTATATCGCCGTCATCCCCTCCGGTTATGATTTAAGCCGCGTAGGTGGAGCCTCCACATGGATGAACACGCTGAAAAACCAACAGAGTATCTACCGACGATACCGCGACTACTCCATATTAGCAGCTGTAGTGGTGTACGCATTGAGTCTTATTGACGCTTATGTGGATGCGCAGTTATTCGATTATGACATCTCTCCTGACCTCTCATTACGCATCGACCCGCAGATTTATTATGATTTACAGCAACAAAAAAGTGCAGAATTAAAATTAGCTATACAATTTTGAAAAAGAAGTTTTTTATACTATTGGCGTTGTGTGCCGTGATGTGTATACACGCGAAAGAGACTGACGCGGTTTCCGACAAGCAGGAAAATAACCTGCGTATAGACAACATGATACCGGACAGTCTGTCAGCAGACACTATCTCCCTGGAATCTCTGGAACTCGTTCCGCTTCAGGCGGCAGACAGTATTACGGTGGAAGACAGCATCGTTGCTATCATTCCGTTTTACAAACAATGGAACGACAGCGATATGACGGATATCGAATGGCGCGCTTTGGACTGGAGTCTGCGATGGTTGGACACGACGGACTGTATCGCGACACATGATACTACCACTCTACCCGACTCCGTCTATAAAGCCCGTTTACAGGCGTTGCCCTGCGTCATCGAACTTCCCTATAACGAGCGCGTGCGCGCGTTTATATTAAGGTACGTTAAGCGTAACCCGAAACAAGTGGCACGAATGATGCGGATGAGCGAGTACTATTTCCCCATTTTTGAGGAGGCTTTAGGTCGCTACAACCTGCCCTATGAATTGAAATACGTCCCTATTATCGAATCAGCACTGAACCCGTCTGCCCGCTCACATGCTGGAGCGGCAGGGCTTTGGCAGTTCATGCCAAGTACCGCCAAATTGTTCGGACTCGAAGTTAATTCATTAGTGGATGAGCGAATGGACCCCATCAAAGCTACCGAAGCTGCATGCCGGTTCCTTAAAAGCATGTACACTATCTACCGGGACTGGAATCTGGTTATTGCGGCCTATAACTGCGGTAGCGGCAATGTCAACAAGGCCATTCGGCGAGCTGGAGGAAAACGAGACTTCTGGTCCATTTATCCGTATCTGCCGAGAGAGACAAGAAACTATGTTCCAATATTTATTGCCGCTAATTATGCCATGAACTACGGTCAAGAGCATGGTATATGCAAAGCACCGATAGAAAAGACGCTGATCACCGACACTATTCTCACCTCCAGACGGTTACATTTGCACCAAGTGAGCAAAAATTTAGATATCGAGATTGACGAATTACGCCGACTCAATCCACAATATACGCGGGATATTCTTCCCGGAGGGACCACCTATGCGCTATGTCTTCCGGCAGACAAAATAGGTCTGTATATTGACCAAGAAGATTCGATATTAGCCTACAAAGCAGATAGTTTGATTAACAACCGCCGCGCAGAGATAGACATGGCGAAAGTAACCTCCGTCAACGGTTCTTACCGCTCCAACGGCATAACTTACTATACCATCAAGAACGGCGATACTTTAGGAGGAATTGCAAAAAAATTCCATTGCTCCGTAAAACAACTCAAGCAATGGAACGGCTTAAAGAATGACAACATACGAGCAGGCAAGAAACTGAAAATCTGCAAATAATGGCCGAAACAGGTAAAATATATTATTCTCTTCGCGAGACGGAAGCAGAGACGGGTGTTCCCGCTTCTACACTACGTTATTGGGAGAAAGAGTTCAATGAGTTGAGCCCCCGAAAGGACGGACATGGCAATCGTTACTATTCGCGCGAAGACCAGGAAGTTATCAAGCGTATCAAGTATATCCGTGACGAACTGAAAATCACGAGGATAGAAGCTATCCGGAAGGAACTCCGCGTAAACAACAAGCATTCGGACGAGCGCCAAGCGGCATTGGAGATACTTCTACGCGTTAAAGAAGAATTATGTGAAATACGCAAATTAATCAAGTAATATGAAAATAGATTGGAAAAAAATCACGCCGTATTTGGTGGCGTTGGTAGTTTTTATCGGCTTTGCCATACTCTATTGTAGTCCGATATTGGAGGGAAAAGTGCTGCAAGCAGGAGATGTGAGCAGTTGGCAGGGAGCGTCGAATGAAGCGCGCTCATATAGGCAGCAGACTGGTGAAACGACATGGTGGACCAATTCGATGTTTTCGGGCATGCCTACTTATCAGATTACCGGCAATATGCCGTCTGGGGAAGTACGTAGTAGCATCTTTAAGGTACTCCATTTAGGATTTACCGACCGACTTGAATCCATTGGTTTAATCTTCGCTTATTTCTTCGGTTTCTTCCTAATGCTCCTCTGCTTTGGTGTCAATCCTTGGTTAAGTATTGTAGGCGGCATGGCACTTGGAATGAGTAGTTATTTCTTCCTGATTATCCCGGCCGGCCACATGACCAAAGCTACCGCTATCGGATTCCTTGCTCCCATGATAGGTGGTTTCTACGCTGTGATGCGTAAGAAATACTGGTTGGGTATCCCTTTGTTCCTGCTATATGGTTACTTAGGAATTACTTCACACCCACAGATGAGTTATTATGTCGTTATGTTAGTTGGAACAATGGGTTGCGCAGAACTATACCTGCATATCAAGGACAAACAATGGAAAAATTTAGGAATATCTGTGGGTGTTATATTGTTGTGTAGTGCCTTGATTTGGGGTACTAAATACAGTTGGACCAATATGAATAGTTCCTACCTAAAAGAGACCATGCGTGGTGGGCATAGCGAACTAACTAAAAGACAAAGTGACCAAGTACAAAGTACAAAGGATGCCGGATTGGATATCAAGTATGCCACCGACTGGAGTTACGGAAAAGGGGAAACGATGACACTCCTGATTCCGAACTGGGAAGGCGGAGCCAGCGGCTATAATTTAGGCAAAGACTGCCAATTGAGTCAGGCTATGCGAAAGAAAGGTATTTCGAAACGAGATGCAGAACAATTTTGTTCTCATGTCCCAACATATCGCGGCGAGAAGATGTTTACCAGCGGAGCTGTGTATGTCGGCGCGATTGTATGTTTCCTTTTCCTGTTGGGATTGCTGATTGTTCCGGGTCCCTACAAATGGGCATTACTCTTTGCTACACTCATGTCTATTTTCCTTGCATGGGGACGTAATATGATGTGGTTGACGGAATTGTTCTTCAATTATTTCCCGATGTATAACAAGTTCCGCGCTGTGGAGTCTATCCTTGTGGTGGCAGAAATCACAATGCCGTTGTTAGGCTTCCTTGGCTTGCAGAAGATTATTAATGGGGAGGTAGAATGGAAGAAACTACGTACAGACTTGTTTATTGCCGGCGGCATTACTGCCGGAATATGTCTTATTGCAGCACTCTTTGGCGGCTCAATAGACATGACGAGCAGTTTTGATTCCCAATGGAAGACACAAGTGCCCGATTGGCTTTACACAGCTATTTTAGACCAACGCACCTCAATGCTGAAAGCCGATGCTTGGCGGAGTTTGATATTTGTCATTCTCGGTTTTGCACTAATCTATTGGTTTGCATGGCAAAAGCAAAAAGAAGACAGACCGATGCTTGCTTATATCTTATATGCCGGTTTAGCCGTTCTAATTTTGGCAGATATGGTTCCTGTTGACAAGCGTTTCTTCAATAATGATAACTTTGTGAAAGCCAAGGAAGCGGACGCTTACTTTAAGATGCAACCTTGGGAAGAACAGATTCTTCAGGACAAGAGTTTGGATTATCGAGTACTGAATCTGAACACAAACACATTCAATGACGCGCGTACGAGTTATAGGCTGAAATCAATAGGAGGCTATTCGGCGGCCAAAC
The DNA here is from genome assembly GCA_900319995.1 of uncultured Bacteroidales bacterium. Lineage (GTDB taxonomy): Bacteria > Bacteroidota > Bacteroidia > Bacteroidales > Paludibacteraceae > Colicola. Next base: position 60,202 of record ONQO01000007.1, on the reverse strand, counting down.
TACGCAGGTATCAAGATCTGATTGACGAACACATCAGTAAGATGAACTGGAATGTGATTAATATGCTTAACACGAAGTATATCGTTACCCGTCAAGGCGTCATTCCAAACCCCGATGCAATGGGGAATGCGTGGTTCGTCAACGAAGTGCAGTTTGTTCCGACACCGGATGACGAGAGTGCGGCATTGAACACATTAGATTTGCATCAGACAGCAGTAGCGGACGAGAAATTCCGTGAGGTGTTATCTTGTTCCTGCGTGCCGTGCGAAACAGACGAGATACAATTAACCGAGTATCAGCCAAATGCGCTTACCTATCACTCAAAAACTCAAAATGACCGAATAGCCGTCTTCTCGGAGATTTACTATCCGGAAGGATGGCATATCTATGTGGATGGTCAAGAAATCAGTTTAGGTCGTGTTAATTATGTACTTCGCGCAGCTATTATTCCTGCAGGCGAACACACCATCAAGATGGAGTTTGTTCCTAATACATTAACACTCGACAAATGGAGCTATGCCTTCTCTATTCTATTACTACTCATCGTCATAGGAGGCATCACATGGCCAATCTGGAAACGTCTTTTACCTACCAGAGCCAAATAATCCGCGCGTTACATTCGCACGAAATTGAACCAGTTTCCATCCTTTTACGGGGTGGAAACTGATAGTATATAGACATAGGAGTACAAGTGTTCCTGCCCATTTGATTAGTTCCGCCCATAAGCGCTGGAGATATTTGCTCTTTCCGATTGCTAAGGTTCGTTGTCGCTCACTTAAACCGATTTGAAACGTTAGGCGGTTGAAATAGTCTGCTTCCAATTTTGTTTGCGGAATAATATGATGCAACACCGGCATCGGCAGATATAAAATCTGCATTTTAAGCGCTTCCATCTTTTCAAAAATATCCTTTTCCTCAGACCCCATGAGGTTGCCTCCGTTGCGCCCGAGTGATGTATTAAAGAGCCCTACTTGTTCAAAAACAGATTTTCTGTACGCAGCATTTCCTCCGCCCGGGTAACGTCCTTGGGGATATTCGCGAACTTGATTACCATAGTCCATCCATGCCGTCAATAGAGCTTTAGTATAGGGTGTCATCCATGCGGGCTCAACAGTTTCATAGAGAGGTTCTATTGGTCCTCCACAAGCCATCGTTTCTGGATGTGTTTCTAACCATTCGGAATAAGAACGTAGATACCATGTATCTACAAGTGCATCATCATCAATATAGACAATAATATCCCCTTTCGCTTCCTTTATACCGCGGTTTTTAGCAGCCGAGAGACCCTGTTCCGGCTCTACTACATAACGAAAGTTCACGTCCTTATGAGCCTCAGCAAATGCCTCGCATATCTCACGGGTATTATCCGTGCAGTTATTATCCACCAAAAGGATTTCGTATTCCGACTTAGGCAAATCGTTCGCTGCAACACTTTCTAATAGCGGCCCGATATACTTAGCCCGATTATATGTACAAATGATAGCTGTTAACATAGTTTATTATTCTCCTATTATCCAACTTAAATATTTGTTTCTAAAAACAATTGTCATGATAGTGCATGCAACTATTATAACGATCCAATATATTATCATATTCGTATAGGAAGACAAGGATGCCGTTCCCAGCCAATATGTGAATAATGCCTCATACACCAATGCGTGTACGCATAGAAAAGCCATCGAGTTTTTGCCAAGCCAAGGAAGAACATATAATCTTGGTATAAATATGCATATATATTGTCCTAAATAATTAACCGCAACACATGCAGACACACAATTAATCATCCATATAGGATGTATTCCCACAACCGTTGTGTTAAAACTAAAGTCTATTAGATGCCATCCGAAAATACTCATCTATATATAAGTCCCGATAAAAAGGCACACGCACGCTATTCCTACACGTTTATCATATTGAAGATCACGCAGTAAATAGCCTAATCCATAAAAGAATATACCTAATGCTAGATTGGAAATCGTTCGTGGACGAATTGAATAATGATTGCCTATTATCGCAATGATAAAACAAAGCATTACCAACGATATTTGCATCCACAATTTCCCTTTCGTGGTTTGGAAGATTACTCTTACCAGGAATAGAGACAACAGGAACCATAATGGACCATTACCTTCCACTCGTCCGATTGCAAACATCTGCCTTATAGGCCACCAATAATATTCCCATTCATAGAGAGAGAAGCCCATTTTCTGTGCACCAAACCATATATATCCGATTACCGTAAATATAGCAAATGGTACTAATAACCGTTTTGCACTACTAAAGCATACTTCTTTAAGGAACTTATTGGGATGATAAAATATTCCGGCTTTGAAAAAGAAGTAGGCCATATAAAAATACAGAATCTTATACGGAATCATGTGCATAGCGGTATCTTCCAAACCACATCCTCCACATATATGATGGTGCATCATGAACAATAACATAATGCCACATAACGCATCATAATGCAGAATTCGCCTTTGTGTTTGTTTCTTATCCATTTATTAGCACATCGTAAAATGTTCCCTTCTTAGAAATATCGATTCCAAATTGCTCGAACTTATAAGTTAGTTTATGTATGGCAGATAATTGAGTGGCCAACTCATAGGCTTTCCTATCAAATGGTTCTCCCAAACGTGATTGGAAATAAAACATCTGGGTTCCTGACACATTGGGCACATCGTTCCACAAATATTGATTTTGCCGGGATTGTTCTATCGCTATCGAAAAAAAGAGATGGAATATGCTATAAGATACTAATCTGTTTTCCTTCTCCCAATATGCATAAAGCAATTGTAACATGCTTTGAATAATGGGGTGATGAGGTTTAGAAGCAAGGAATGGATTGTAAATACGTGCATGTCCTAAACCAGAACCTCGGAACACAAACATGTCTGCGTCTATAATATAATCGGGCAATACATTTGTCATGAATATGGTACTATCAATCCACACTCCTCCATATTTCTCCAGCAAAGCCAAGCGAATCATATCAGAGAAATGCGCGTGAGGGATGATGCCTACTTTATATTTTGAGACCACAAAATCCGGCAGCTGAACAAATTGAGAAACATTATTAAGATCAATTACTTCCACTTTATATCCATTAGCATATTGACGCATACTTTCTATGCACCTTTTTACTAATTTGGGAGCGTTCTCCAATCCCTGCAGCCAACAAGTCCATATTATCTTTTGAGCTGGTTGTGACTTAAACTCTTTGCGATCCGCTTGTAAAGCCTTTTTATATTGCAAAAGATAGTCATATGCTCCTTCGCGAGAACATATCGATACGACGTCAGGGCTTGGTTTTAAATAGAGGTGTTTAAATTTATACAGCATTGGTATTAAACCTACCTTTTTTATTTGCTTGAAGATACTCATAATTATTTAATACGTCTTAATATCTCTTTGCATGAATCCATTTCAATTGTCTTGCCCCAGAATTTCGATAGGATAATAGCCCTATCATTTTCTTTCATATAGTAATCCCCTTCCTTTATGACCTTAACCAGATTCTCAAATGTTGTTACCCGTTTTCCTACTACATTTTCATCGAAAGGATAATAGAAATCTCGTTCGCGCACGTACTCATCGTAGTCATAAAGATACAATATAACTTGTTTATCTGGTATTAACAAATAATCGTATAAAATAGAAGAATAATCTGTAATCAGCACATCGGTAAAAGGTAGAACGCCATATATGTCAATAGTTCGGTCTAACAAAATCAAATTATCTGCCTGATATATAGAATCAACGACCGTGTTCGGGTGAGGCTTTAGCAGTAAAACGGCATTTTGCGCTGCCAATACTTGGCTTAGTTGGCATAAATCCATATGCTGTGCAAAGACATTCTTCTGAGAATCGCGCCATGTTGGCATATAGACATATACTTTGCTATACTGCTGGATATTATCAATTAAATCAAACGTAGTTTTAGGTTCATAACGTTCTACAAATTGTCTAACAGTCTCCTTAGACTTCGTTAATATTGCATTTCGCGGATAGCCTAATTCCAAACACTTATCTACCGGGACACGGAACGCTGATGCAAACATTCTTGTCTGAAATGGTGTTGACGTCAATAAATAGTCCGGTTTACGAAAACTCTCGGGATGATAAAATCGCTCCTTAAATGTTTGTTTTACATATCTTTCTGCTAAAGCTCCGTTAGTTATATTAAACTCACATCGTTTTAATCCAACTCCATGCCATAAATTAACGATTGTAGCATTACCGGATAGACAATACATGATATCCGATGAATAGGAATTAACAAACCAGTATTTGGCTCTTAATGCTTTCCATGCGCCGATAGGTGATAATACCCAATACGCGGGTAGTCCCAAAGAGCGAACATATTGGATTGTTTTTCTATTTACAGAAAGCCAGCAGCAATCCAAATCGCGATAGTGTTCTACCACATAGATAAACAGATATTTACTATTATCGCTAAACCCTCCTCTATAACTACCAAATGCTAAGCGTCTCGAACTACGTGGAAATAAGAACGAGAATGGATAAATCAAGTAACAGATTATATAAGCTAACGTTTTCATTTTCTTTTTACATCTATCACCTCACCTGTAAAATTAGATACCAACGTATTGAGCGAAGCAACAGCCACCACTTCCGCTTTGAGCAATGTTTCCTCCGGTTCGTTTCCAAAATTAGAAACTCGCATCGGTGTTTTGGTTCGCTCCGGATTGATACAATTGACACGAATGTGGTCATTCGACCATTCTTCCGCTAATGCTTGTACCAGATTAACCACAGCTGCTTTAGTCGCGGAATAGATACTATACATCATTCTTCCGCGCGTATAACTGCTGCTCGTATAAGCCAAAAGTGAACCTTTCGTTTGCGCTAAATACGAATAAGAAGCTTTCGCCACGTTGATAATACCTAACATATTCACACTCACCGATTGTTGAATGCGTTCATATTCCATCGTAGAAAGTGCTTCCTTGACCAATATACCCGCTGTATTCACCACATAATCAATCTTGCCCTCTTTCTCCGCGACCTCACGCAAAGCCTTCTCCACTTGTTCCATTTGGCTTACATCTACACCATTCAAGGAACGGCTGAATGAATATACTTTTGCTCCACATTCTTGCGCTAAGCGCGCTACATCAGCTCCTATTCCATAACTGCCGCCAAATACCACCAGCACTTTGCCTTGTAACTGCTCTTTCGTCTTTTCTGTCAATGCTTCTTGACTTCCCTCTTGGCTCTTCAATTGGAATAGTTTATCCACCAAGAACAAGTCTTCTTTATATGTAATCTTCATATTGAAGACCTCGCCTTTGACCACGAAAACAGGCACATCCGGCAAGTATTTCCGCACGACGCCACAATCATCTGTGGTAACAAACTGCGGATCTTGCAACGCGATTTCATATGCCTTGTGAATAACTCCCCGCTTAAAACATTGCGGTGTTTGACCGCTGCGCAACAACGAACGAGTAGGAATTGCACTTATACAATCCGTTTCATCCACCTGAATAATAGTGTCCGCTACTGGAATAGCCACATCTACCGCTTCGTATTGCTCCAACGCTTTCACGCAATCATCTATAATACGGTCGTTCACCAATGGGCGGACAGCATCATGGAAAATCAAATTGTCGTCATCATTCGTATAGGCGTTTATCGCAGAAAGACTCGAATGATACCTTTCTTTACCGCCCTGCAATATTTTACGAACTTTCGCATAATGATTATTCACTATCATTTGCTCTATTTCCGATATAAATTCAGGACGAGTAACTACCGCAATCTCATCTATCAACTCATTATATTCAAACACATCTATAGTGTGCTCAATTACTTTCTTTCCTGCTACTTTCAGAAATTGCTTCGGCAGATCACGTCCAAAACGAGACCCGCTACCACCTGCCAATATTACTGCAATATTTCTACTCATATCTTTCCTTTTTTTCTTTGCCCTTTGCCCCGGCATCCTATGCCGGCTCTATGTCTATTGTGCGGCATGTCATCCCGATATTTTGTCTATTGTTCCGGCTCTAAGGCTTATAATAATTTGCTATGACCTTTTTGTCAGTATTGTCAGTTTCACTCCAAAGGTTTAATTTACACCTTCGTATCATTCGCAACACTCTCAATCTCCGCAATCGTAGGAATCGCTCCTTCAACCTTTGTCGGATAGAGTTTCTGTAACTCATATTCCGAAATTCCGATAGGCTGACTACTGGATTCCAATGCATATTGCGCTAAAGTATTATCTTTGCTCTTGCACACCAATAGTCCGATTGTCGGATTATCTTTCTCTGAATCGCGCAATATATGATTTACAGCAGTTACATACGTACCCAATTGACCTATATCACGCGCGTCAAATTTATCTATCTTCACCTCTATCACTACATAACAACGAAGCTGGAGATTATAGAAAAGCAAATCGATGAAGTTTTCGGTCTCTCCAATTTGTAACCGATACTCCTTACCCACATACGCAAAGCCGGTTCCTAGTTCCACCAAGAAATCTGTCATATTCTTCAGCAGAGCCTCCTTCATCGTTTTCTCGTTGTACTTACCGGTAATACCCGCAAAACCAAAATCATATGGATCTTTGGTTATCTCGCGAGCCAAGTCACTGGTCTCTTCCGGTAGCGTAGTAGAGAAATTCGTCTGCGCCTTACCTTGACGTTCATACAAATTGGAATCCAACCCATTGAGTAGCACCGCACGACTCCATCCGTTCTCAACCGTCTGACGGACATAAAAAAGTGCCTTTTCCGTATTCCCCTCGCACTTATCCATGATATACTTATGATGTCCCCAAGGCACAGCCGATATTAGCACTTGAATTTCTGCCCCAACTTGGGGCACATTTGATTCGCCTAATTTTCCCTCAACTTGTGGGACAATTTCAATATCGGATGTATTTTTCAATTTTGCCCCAAGTTGGGGCAGAATTATATCTCCCTCATTATAAAGAAGATAGAACTTCTTGCAGTAATACAAATTACGCTCTGTCAATCCCGTTGCATCAGGCAATTCTTGTTTCAAATCTTGCGACAGTGAACGCATAAATCCGCTTCCCCACCGCTGCTCGGCTTGGAGCTGAACTATATCGCGACCCAACTGCCAATAATAAGCCAGCATCTCCTGATTGACTTTGACAGCAGCCTTAATCTGACTGCGACGATAGCGGCTCTTTAACTCTTGAATCCACTGCTTATACTCTGAATCTATGTATATCAGTTTGCTCATATCTCCTTTATTCTATTCTCTTCTTCACCTTTTACTCTCCGGTTGTTCATCATACCACCTATCCCGTATCCGTCTTAGTGATAAAAACGAGTGCCGGGGAGGCAGGAGAAGGAATCGATGACGCCCACTACGTGATTATTTGACATTTGACATTTGTCATTTGTCATATCATCTACTACTATTAACGTGTGGATGGAATGATGGTTCATCATCTCTCCCGCCTCCACTATCTTTGCGGACTTGCGAATCACCTTCGGTGTAACAGACATAATCTCCGAGACTTTGGTATCAAAGAATGTCTGCCCCAGTCTCAACATCGCCCGCCGAATATCTCCGTCTGTAATGATTCCAAGCAGTTTGTCGTCTTGTGTCACTATACCTATTCCCAACGTTCCTTTGGTGACAATTCCGATGGTTTGGGACATCGGCATGTCTGGCGTCAGGAACGGCAGGTTCTCTGTGAACATGACGTCTTCCACTTTAGCTAACAGTTTGCGTCCGAGGTCTCCTCCGGGATGCAAAGCAGCAAACTCGGTTGGCTGGAAATGTTTGGCTTCCACTAATGCACAAGCGATCGCATCTCCTAAAGCCAATGTGGCGGTAGTAGAAGCTGTCGGAATGAGGTTGAGCGGGTCTGCTTCGTGCTCCACGGAAATGTCCAAATGAATCTGAGCATATCGTGCCAAAAGGCTGTCCGGGTTGGAAGACATGCCGATGATGGTTATTCCTTTTGCCTGAATCAGCGGCAAGAAGCGTAGCAGTTCCTCGGTTGCGCCGGAATAAGAGATAGCCAGCACGATGTCGTTCGTTCCTAACATTCCCAAGTCGCCGTGGTAGGCATCCAAGGGGTTGAGGAAGAATGCCTGCGTACCAATAGATGCGAGTGTAGCGGCAATCTTGGAGCCGATATGTCCAGACTTGCCGACACCTGTAACCACCACTTTGCCTTTGCACGCCCTGATCATCTCTACCGCGCGGAGAAAATTATCATCTATGCGTTCTTCCAACGCCATAACCGCTTTTGCTTCTCGAATGAGGCAATCCTTGGCTCGTGCTACTATTTGGTTTTTGTTTTCTGTCATTTACTGTTGGGTTTGATCCGCCATGTATGGCGATTCTATGATTTGATATTCAGGAATGCGCGGGTCATGTTCGACCAAGCGTATTTGGTTTTCTCTTTCCGGAGGTATTCGGTATATGCCTTCTGGCGGTTATTGGTAAAATAATCCCGCAGGTCTTCGGCTATCGCTGGCGCAGTAGGTTCGCAGGCATATCCCATTTGATGATCGTGCACTATTTCTCCCAGTCCTCCGACGTTGGTGACGAGCATCGGTTTCTCGAAATGGAAAGCTACTTGCGTCACGCCGCTCTGTGTCGCGGATTTATAGGGTTGCACGATCAGGTCAGCCGCCCCGAAATACTTGCGCAGGTCAGCGTCGGGAATAAACTCGTTACGCAGGACCACCCGTTCTGTGAGACCGTTCGCCTCAATCTGCGCACGGTATTTCTCTTCGTGCTCATAGAACTCTCCGGCTATGATGAGCTGCAAATCAGGCAGTTGGTCTTTGACGAGCGCAAAGGCATCCAAAAGGATGTCAAGCCCTTTATATGCACGGACAAGTCCGAAAAAGAGCATGTAGGATTTGCCGGCATCGAGGTTCAGGGCTTTGCACGCCTCCTCTTTCGTCATCCGCTCGCCGTAATGATCATAGATGGGATGCGGGGAGGAGAGCTTGGGGCGAATTGAGAATTGAGAATTGAGAATTGAGAATTGAGAATTGAGAATGGAGAATTGAGAATGGAGAATTGAGAATTCTATTTTCTCTATGTCTTTGACCACACTCTCGGAGAGGGCAACGAAGCCGTTTTGGGACTTGACGAAATAGGGAGCAAAGAGTTTGTCGAGGATTGTGGGTTCATGCGGAATCATGTTATGGACAAGGGCAATACATTTTGTCTTTCCGTTCTTGCGCGCCATGCGGGAGATGAGTCCGTATGAAGGAGCGAAGAAAGACATCCAGTAACAACAAATGAGCAAGTCGGGTTCCGCTTTGCGGAGCGCTCTTCCCACACGCAGCCAGTTGAAGGGATTACAGGAGTTGAGTTTGCGGCGGATAACCAGATCGTTGGGAGCGGGTTCGGTCGTATATTGCGTCTTACCGGGGAACAAGAAAGAAGGATATTGGAGGGTAAACGTCCATATCTCGACCTCATGTCCTTCCTCCGCAAACTGACGTGCAAGCCGTTCATTGAACGTCGCCAATCCACCGCGGTATGGCCACGACGTACCTAAAATCACTATTTTCATCTTCTCACTCATCGGTTTCCTATTCTTTGCTCCTTGTTCCTGACTTTTGATTTTAGAGGTCTTCCTTGTAGGTTATTTTCTTATTGGTTTCGTCTCCTTCGACGATGAACACTTCCACTTCGGGGTTATACTTCATCAAAATGCCCACATCGTCCGTCGCTTCTATCTTACCTTTTTCAATCGCGCGCATATATGCAGGTCCGATGACCAAATAATGAAAAGCCTGCGGCGTCTGTGCCCGCATATACTCTTTGCGGTTCGGAATATGCTCCACTTTCGAATGATGTACATGGTACAAGGTATCCGTTACCGGAACCGCCACCGTTACCGCCAAGTGCGTTTTGAGCGCCTCCGCTACGCGACTCAGGATATCCTGCGAGACGAAAGGTCGCGCAGCATCGTGGAACCAATAGAACGTGTCCGGATCTTTCTTATCGTCCTTGAGGAAGAGCGAGATGGCGTTCCATGAGCTCTCCCATCTTTCGCTTCCTCCGGAGATGATCTGAGTCACTTTGTGCCACGAGTTGCGTGCCACGATCGTCTCCGCCTCTTTGATCCAGTCCGGGTGCATCACAATGACTATCTCATGGATAGGAACCGCCTGTTCAAAGGCATCGACCGAGTGCTCGAGGATCGTTCGTCCGTCGGGTAACGGCAAGAACTGCTTAGGTGTCTCTCCGCCTATTCTACTTCCGGTTCCACCGGCTAATATGATTGCTATATTGTGCATTGTTTCTTTTTGGATGTATTTTGTTATTGTAAGGTATCACCGAGGTAGGCTATATAACCTAGGTATAACCTGGGTATAACCTAGGTATCACCTAGGTCTATCTCGTTTTTGTGTCGTTTTTGTCTCGTTTTAGTGTCGATGTGGTGTTGGAAGCAGAGAGAATGAGGTCTGTGATTTCTCTGATGGCACCTTGCCCACCGGGTGTATTGAGGATGTGTATGTCCGCTTGTGCTCCGGAGGCTTTGCTGATGGCTTTCACTTCGGGTCGGGCATTGGGCGGGCAACAAGGTAAGCCGACCGCTGAGAGCAGGTCAATATCGTTGATGTCGTCTCCGACGTAGCAGACGTCGTCGAGCGTGATACCAAGGCGGGTACAAATCTCCTGAGCCGCGTCGAGCTTGGTCATAGACGGCAGTTCGGCAAAGCCGATGCCCGAATTCAATTCGGGCGTAATGGACGAAGAGGGACAAGGTGAAACGGAAGAACCCGAAAAATCGTAGCGGGTAACGGATTTGCCGACTTTGGATCCGACGCCGAGGTAGAGGAATTGTAGTTTGAGTTTCTCTGCTCGTGCTTTGACTATCTGCGATTGTTCGGAGGTAAGAATGCCACATGGGATACCTGCCTGCTGTAAGCAGACCATGCCCATGCCATCATAGACACAGAAACGTTTGAGTGCTTCGCCTTCGGCGGAGTAGTACATTCCTCCATCGGTCAGGCAACCATCTACGTCTGTCAAAAACAATTTGACAGACGATTTGTGATTTATGATTTGTGATTTATTATTGGTCATTTTATACTCATTGGGGGATCCGCCAAATGTGGCGGATACTTATTCTTCAAAGGCATTCCAGCCTTGTGCTTTGAGGGGCAGTTCTTCTCCGTTTCTGCCGATAAGGTTACATCCGAACTCGGGTTTGGTAATATGCCCGATGATATAGAGGTCGTCCACAGGAATGAGTTTCTCGTAGTCGTCCAAGGAACAGGTAAAGAGAAGTTCGTAATCCTCTCCTCCGTTGAGGGCACAAGTAACAATATTGAGATTCATTTCTTCCGCCAGCGCCGCCGCCTCAAAATCAATGGGCAACTTATCCTCATAAATACAACACCCGACTCCCGACTGGGTGCATATATGAAGCAGTTCCGACGACAGTCCATCGGAGACATCCATCATAGCCGTGGGTTTGACTCCCGCTTTTCGCAGAGCCTCAAGGATGTCGCGCCGTGCTTCTGGCTTCAGTTGACGCTCAAGCAGATATTCCTTGCCAGCAAAGTCCGGTTGCTCGGCATTCGCCAATCGTTCGCGTTCGAGTAATTGGAGACCCATATAAGCCGTTCCGAGATTACCGGAGACGCAGATGAGGTCGTTGAGTTTGGCCCCGTTTCGATAAACGATATCCTTTGCCGCCGCTGTTCCAAGGCATGTAATGGAGATGGTCAGCCAAGTCATGGAAGCACATGTATCTCCTCCAACGAGGTCGACGTGGTAGCGCTCACAAGCGAGCCGTATTCCGCTATAGAGAGCCTCGATGTCCTCCACCGAAAAACGCTTGCTGATACCGAGGCTGACTGTAATCTGGGTCGGCGTGCCGTTCATGGCGTAGATATCGGAAAAATTGACCACGGCGGCTTTGTAACCAAGGTGCTTGAGAGGTACATACTCAAGGTTGAAATGAATGCCTTCGAGAAGCATGTCTGTGGTCATGAGCACTTTCTTAGTACCGAAATCCATAACGGCACAATCGTCTCCAACTCCTTTTTTCGTGCTTTGTTGGACATATTGGATGTCTTTGGTAAGGTGCTTGATTAAGCCAAACTCACCGTATTTTGAAATTTCTGTCATAGCAATTTTCCTATCCGCCAAAGTTGGCGAACGCATTTAATGGGCATGCAAAGGTACGAAAAATAATTGAAATTTGGAAATTGAGAATTAAAAATTAAGAAAAAGACACACATTTTATAATAAAAATGCGCGCGCGCTTGTGCATGTCAAAAAAAAGTTGTAACTTTGCAGGCTTTTTGTGCTCAACATATCCAATGTAAGCATCAAACAGCCAGTTAGCCATTCATTTGGTAGTGTTGATTGTTAGCATTAAGACAGAAAATCATCATGATAGAATACATAAAAGGAATATTGACCGAATTAAACCCGACAGAGGCGATAGTAGAAGCAGCCGGAGTGGGATATGGTATAGCCATCACTCTTCCGTCGTACAGCTCGTTGGTAGGTTTCGAAGGCAAAGAAGCCAAACTGTTTATCACAGAAATCATTCGTGAGGACACCCACGAGGTATATGGTTTTGTAACGAAAGCAGAGCGACAGTTGTTTGAGTTGCTGATGACCGTAAGCGGAATTGGCGCAGCCACAGCGCGTATGATTCTTTCGGCATTCACGGCCGAAGAGTTGCGAATGTTAATCGCGACAGGAAATGCCAAAGCGATGGCTAAAGTGAAAGGGCTTGGCACCAAGACCGCTCAACGAATCATCGTCGATCTGAAAGACAAGGCGTTGAAGTTAGACCTCGGCGGCGACCCGACCGAGTTGCCTATGTCGTTTGGCGAGCCGGAAGAAAACGGAGTAAAAACCGAAGCCGTCAGCGCGTTGACGATGTTAGGATTCAATGCCGCAGCCAGCAGTAAGGTTGTGGATAAGATACTGAAAGGCGACCCGACGCTCAAAGTGGAATCCGTGATACGAGAGGCGTTGAAAATGCTGTAAGAGTTGTTATTCAGTCATTTAAATATTGAGGGTACTTAATCATTGAAAAATAAATTTCTATATATTGTCATTATACTTCTGCTGTTACTACCGGTAATGGCAGTCCAGAGTGTATATGCCCAGAAGCCGAAGACGCTGAAAGAATTGGTAGCAGAAGAGAAAGCGCGTAAAGAAGCGGAGAAGAAAGAGAAAGAAGAGAAAGCTTCCAATACAGACAAGCCGTCTAACAAGCCGTCAGACAAGTCGGACACTTCGTCCACAGACACGCAGGAAAGCGCTACGGAACTAACGACAGAGACCGATAGCGCTATATGGGCACCCACCCAAGTGAAACAACTCGGCGCGCAGAACTTTGAGGATTTGACATTGCCGCAAAGTTCGATGGACTTACAGGATCCGAACAACATCTCCACTACCGTTGAATACCAGCCGGAAACAGGGTCGTATATCATACGAACCCGAATGGGTGACACGGACGTAACGACGCCGTATATGCTGACTCAGGAGGAGTACAACCAGTACGCAGAGCGGCAGATTATGCATCGTTACTGGCAGCAGAAAATAGGCGAAGTGGAGCATAATAACGAGAGCAAGTTCGACATCACAGATATGAAGTTCAACATCGGTCCGGCGGACAAAGTGTTCGGTCCCGGAGGTGTTCAACTGAAGATGCAGGGATCGGCGGAGTTACTATTCGGTTTCAAACACCAGTATATAGCCAACCCGTCTCTCACTTTACGCGCGCGCAACAATAACATCTTTGATTTTGACGAGAAGATTCAAGCGAGCATCCAAGGAAAAGTAGGTTCCAAACTGAATTTTAACTTGAGTTACAACACCGAAGCATCTTTCTCTTTCGACCAACAAAACCTGAAACTGAACTACAAAGGAGAAGAAGACGATATTATCCAAAGTATCGAAGCAGGTAACGTGACGATGGATCTGCCGAGTTCGCTGATACGCGGCAGTAAAGCGTTGTTTGGTATCAAGACGAATCTGAAGTTCGGCAAGTTCCGTATCCAGGCGTTGATAAGCCAGCAAAACAGTGAGGCTCAGACAGTAAGCAGTCAAGGCGGCGCACAAATGACGAAGTTCGACATCAGCGGCGACACGTACGACGAGAACCGGCATTTCTTCCTCAGCCATTTCTTCCGCGACCATTATGAAGAGGCGATGAGCAGCGTGCCGTATGTTGCAAGCGGCATAACCATCAACAAGATAGAAGTTTGGATCACCAACAAACGCGGCAACTACGACCAAGCGCGTAATATTGTGGCGTTTACGGACCTGGGCGAGAGTACCGGCCACCTGCAGAACGGGAGTTGGAGCGGTATCGTCAATGCGGCGCCGGACAACAATACCAATGATTTGTACGCTACCGTGCGTACGACCCCTTTCCGTGATTTCCAACAAACCAGTTCCGCATTGGAAGGTCTGAACGGGATGGAAGGCGGTATCGATTTCGAGAAAATTGAGTCCGCCCGACTGTTGACCAGCAGCGAGTACACACTAAACTCCGCCTTGGGATATATCTCCCTCAAGAGTGCTCTTAATCAGGACGAAGTGCTCGCCGTGGCTTATGAGTACACCTATAACGGCAAGGTTTATCAGGTGGGTGAGTTCTCAACGGACGGCAACGAGGAACTGCTTGCGCCGAACGCGATAGCCTTAAAAATGCTTAAGAGCAGCGCCAACGCGCCGGACAAGAAAGGTCGCGGCACATGGGACCTTATGATGAAGAATATCTATTCGTTGGGCGCAACAAGCATCAATGCAGACAAATTCGAACTGTACGTCACTTATCGCAACGATTCAGTCGGAACCGACGTACAATACCTGAACGAAGGGGAAATAAGCGGCAAACAGTTATTGCGCGTGATGAACCTCGACCGCTTGGACCAGAAGCACAATGCCAGCCCTGACGGACGATTCGATTTCATCGAAGGTCTGACCGTTTATGCGTCCAGCGGCAAGATCATCTTCCCCGTTCTGGAGCCTTTCGGAAGCCATCTGGCGAGGGTATTAGGCAATGACGCCCGGTTGAAAAAGAAATACTGTTTCCCCGAGTTGTACGACTCCACATTGATAGTAGCTCAGGAACTGAGCGAGAAGAACAAGTTCCACCTGACCGGAAAGTACAAAGGAACGAACGGCAGCGAGATACGGTTAGGCGCCATGAACGTGCCGCGTGGTTCAGTAACCGTTACCGCAGGCGGCGCAACACTCATAGAGAATGTCGATTACACCGTTGATTACACGATGGGAACAGTAACAATTCTCAATACCTCTATTTTGGAATCGGGCACAAACGTAGATGTCAAATTAGAGAACCAGAGCACATTCTCCATGCAGCGCAAATCGCTCTTCGGCGCACACTTAGAATATGAGTTCAACAAAGACCTGCTCATAGGTGGAACCATTATGCACTTACGCGAACGGCCCTTGACCACCAAAGTGAACACGGGTTCCGAACCGTTAGCCAACACCATATGGGGCGTCAATGGAAGCTGGAAAACGGAAATGCAATGGTTGACCAACGCCATCGACAAAATTCCTTGGATAACAGCGACAGCTCCGTCCACGTTCAGCATCAATGCCGAGTTCGCCCACCTTATTCCCGGCCACACCAACGATGTCGGAGCCGTCGGAACAGCGTACATAGATGATTTCGAGAGCACAACAACGAATATTGACGTACATTACCCAAGTTACTGGTTCTTAGCATCCACGCCGACCGTGTTCGACGAGTCCAAAGATATCAACAAGCCGACCTACAACAAGAACCGCGCTCACTTGGCATGGTTTGCCGTGGATCCTATTTTCGGCTATCCGCAAACAAACACTCCCGCCCATATCAAGAACGACCTGACCGTACTGAGCGACCACCGTACACGTATCGTTTATCAGGACGAAATTTATCCTAACCGTCAGGAAGCCAGCAATGTGGACACCAAACTGTCCATTCTGAACCTCGCTTACTACCCCACCGAACGCGGACAATACAACATCAACGCGTCCGAAATCGGCAACGACGGCCATCTGACCAACCCGAAGAAACGCTGGGCAGGTATCATGCGTCGCTTGGACAACACGGATTTCGAGAGAGCGAACATCGAGTACATCCAGTTCTGGCTGATGGATCCGGCGCTGACCAACCCCGACGGCTATGAAGGCGAACTGTACATCAACCTCGGAGACATCAGCGAGGATATTCTGCGAGACGGCAAGAAGGCCTTTGAGCACGGACTACCCGTATCCACAGCCGACGAAGGACGTGTCGATTCGACCATCTGGGGTTACGTACCGCGGACAACGAGCACCGTGGTGGCGTTCAGCAACGAAACCGGCGCACGCCAAATGCAGGACGTCGGTCTGAACGGTCTGAACAGCGAACAGGAGAAAACCTGGCCTGCTTACCGCCAGTTCCTGACGGAATTGGAGAGCCGCGTTTCCACGGAAGTGTGGAACCGTTGGGCAAACGAAGAGTTCTCTCCGAGAAACGACCCGGCAGGCGATAATTTCCACTACTACAGAGGTACGGATTTCGACGAGAAAGAGGTTTCTGTTTTGGAACGCTACAAACACTTCAATGGTACTGAAGGCAACTCGCCTGCTACGGAGCAACAAACGGAGAGTTACGGCACAGCATCTACCTTAACACCTGATATTGAGGATATTAACATGGATAATACCCTCAATGAATACGAGAAATACTACCAATACAAAGTCATCCTGCGCCCCGACATGATGGAAGTCGGACGACAGCATATCACGGAGAAAAAAGTGCGGCGCGTAACATTACGCGATGGTAGTACCCAAGACGTAACATGGTACCAGTTCAAGATACCTCTCAGAGGGGATAGCGCCAGCGTACAGAAAATAGGGTCTATCCGTAACTGGAAATCCATCCGTTTCATGCGTATGTACCTCACCGGATGCGAGAAAGAGACACATCTCCGTTTCGCGACACTTGACCTTGTACGCGGAGACTGGAGGCAATACACGCGTGATTTAGTACCGGTAGGAACGCCTGTCAACACAAGCGCTTCCATTGACGTACAGACAGTTAACATAGAGGAGAACAGTACCCGTACTCCTGTCAACTACGTGCTGCCTCCGGGAGTAAGCCGTCAAACGGATCCGGGACAGGCACAACTCATCGCACAGAACGAACAAGCGATGGTGTTGCGCGTGGCACATTTGAGTCCGCACGACGCAAGAGCGATGTACAAAAACACCGGTTATGACATGCGCCAATACAAGAACATCCAGATGTTCGTACACGCGGAGCAGATGAGCGATATTGACCCTGATTTGACAGACGGAGACCTGACCTGTTTTATCCGCTTGGGTACTGACTTGCGCAACAACTACTACGAATACGAAATCCCGCTGCACCTGACTGCTCCGGGCTTATATAACAACAACTCTGCCGCCGACCGTGAAACCGTTTGGCCCAAAGAGAACATGTTCGATTTCCCGCTCAAAGTGCTTACCGATGCCAAGACAGCGCGTAACAAAGCCAAACGTGCAGGCAATGAAGGAGTCAGCAACACCATCCCTTACGTCATCTACGATGACGCTTCCGGCAAGCCGCAGAACAAAATCACCATCCTCGGTAACCCCACTTTAGAGGATGTATCCACTATTATGATTGGCGTACGCAATAACGGACAGCACGAAGCCAGCGGAGAAGTATGGGTCAATGAACTGCGCCTGAGCCAGTTCAACGAGCAAGGCGGTGTGGCGGCTATGGCGAACGCAGCTTTGGCTATCAGCGATATTGCGCAACTGAATGTCGCAGGACGATTGGAAACAGCAGGATACGGATCGATTGAGTCCAATGTGTTGGATCGCAACCTTGACAATTTCTACCAGATTAGCGTCAGCGCCGCGCTGGAAGCCGGACGTCTATTCCCTGAGCAGGCCAAAATACAAATGCCGCTATACGTCTCTTACAGTAATGAGACGACCAAGCCGGACTACGACCCGTTGGACACCGACGTCAAACTGAGCGAGACGCTGAGCACGTACGACACCAAAGAGGAACGCGACTCCATCAAACTAATGACCAATACCGTACACGAGTCCACCTCTTTCAGTATCAGCAGCATGAAGGTTAATATCCATTCCAAGAAGAAAGACATGTTCTACGACCCGGCTAACTTCACCATTTCCGCTTCGTACAACAAACAGTCAGAACACACGCCGGAAATGGAAACCAACTTCACCACCGACCATAAGGGATCGTTCCAATACGCCTATAGCTTCAACCCGAAGCCTTGGGAACCGTTCAGCAAAGTGGAGAAAGTGCAGAAAGTGAAATTCCTGAAAGAAATGAATTTCTATTATCTGCCGCAATCGTGGTCTTTCAATACGAACATGCACCGCACTTTCAGTCACATGAAGATGCGTGACCTCGCAGGAGCCTCTTCCGACGCGATGGATCTGACCTTCAGTAAAGACTTTACTTGGGACCGCAACGTGGACTTCAAATATGACCTGACGAAGAATATCAAATTCAGTTCTCCTGAGATACTGAATGGACGCTATTTCGACGCAGAGTTCAACCACGACAAATACGAAGCTTGGCGAGACACTATTCAGCGTTCACTCGCCAAATGGGGTTCGCCATACACCTATCAGCAGGTATTTACCGCCAGTTGGAACGTACCTTTCAACCGCATACCGGGCCTCGACCCGATTACCGCCAACGCCTCCTATAACGCCAACTATAACTGGACGCGTACCGCTTCCACTACCACGGGTGTGGACAGAGGAAACACCGTCAGCAGTTTGCAAAGCTGGCAAATAGATGGTGGTATCAATTTCGAAACATGGTATGGAAAATCCAACTACTGGAAGACGATGACGCAGCGTTATGCGGGGCGCAGCAGCCGAAAAACATTCAAACCCAAAAACTACACACAGACAGCGGAACTGAAAAAAGGAGAAGCGATAGAAATCACCCACCGTTTGAATAGCGAAATGCTGACCGTCACGGTTGCCGACTCGACAGGAAAAGCTATTCCTGTCAACTTCAAGCCGGCGGGCAACACCAAGATCAGCCTGCTTCCGAAAGCCGATTGCTCGAAAGCCACGATTACCGTCACTACACGCGACCCGAATGAGCGTACGCCGCTACAGATTACCGGAGACATGTTCGCGTATGTAGGAACGATGATCAGACGTCTTCAGGTAACCTACCGGGAAACGAACTCCATCGCCGTACCCGGATTCATGCCGGAAGCGGGATTCATGGGACAGCGAAGAACGGACGGCTTGTACGCACCGGGATTTGATTTCGCGTTTGGATTTATCCCGAACGACTTCATGGACAAAGCACAGAAACACGGATGGCTGTCAGGAGACACCTCCATCGTTCAGCCTGCCACCAGGGCACATACATCGGATTTCGACATCAAACTGACGCTCGAACCACTGCCTGGATTCAAAGTGCAACTGAACGGAAAACGCTACATGGCACAATCAACGTCCATTATTTACAACTACGGCGACATGCAGGAGAACATGACCGGATCGTTCAACATCACACAGGTGGCTATTGGTACACTCTTCAGCCGAATAGGATCGCAGGAAGAGAACTTCGCCAACTCGGCATACGACCGCTTCCTTGCCAACCGCGAACTACTCACAGGACGCGTACAAGACCAGTACACCGGTATTGAACTGCCGACCTCCGGCTTTATGGGAAATATACCTGCAGGAACAACGTACAATCCTGCCAAACACGGACGCGTCAGCAGTAACTCTGCCGATGTGCTTGTGCCGGCTTTCCTGGCTGCATACACAGGACGAAACGCACAAACGATGAACCTCAACCCGTTCCTTAGTATCCTACGGATCCTCCCCAACTGGTCGGTCACCTATGACGGATTAGGCAAACTGCCGTGGATGAAAGACCACTTCAAATCGGTTACACTCACACACGCATATACTTGTAAATATGCTATCGGCTCATTTGGCTCCTTCTCTACCTGGGTGGGCGCAGATGGAAATAACAAAATGCTCGGTTTCGTGCGTGACGTTACTTCCGACGCACCGCGTCCTTCCTCGGCTTACGACATCTCCAACGTAACGATTACTGAGGCCTTCTCCCCGCTCATCGGACTCAACATGACGATGAAAAATTCGCTTTCTCTCAAAGCCGAATACCGCAAACAGCGCAACCTCGCGCTCAACGTAACGTCAGTACAGTTGACCGAAGGACATACATCCGAATTCGTCATCGGAGGAGGATACACCATCAAGAACCTCAATTTCATCACCAAGAAGAAAGATGGTGGGCAGAAAAAAGTGAGCAACGATCTCAAACTGCAAGTCGATGTGTCGTACAAGGATGTCAAGATGTTGCTTCGCAAAGTGCCCGGCAACATACGGGATGACCACAACGAACTCGACCGTGGTATCACACAGGCTTCAAGCGGAAATAAAGTACTGGCTATCAAGATTTCTGCGGACTATGTACTGAGCCAGAAAATCAACCTCCAGCTCTTCTACGACCATCAGGGTACGACGCCGCTCATCTCATCCTCCTACCCCGTCAAAGCCGACAACATAGGACTGAATATCAAACTCATGCTCACACGTTAAATGGCTCGACCACCTTTGAACGACCTTTTAACGAGGTTTTAACGAGGTTTTTATATCTTGATTGTTTTGTATGTTCAGAGTAGGCGTCATAGGTCCCGAAAGTTCCGGTAAATCAACGCTTTGCAAGTATCTTGCCAAGCGCTACGACGGCATTCTTGTGCCTGAATATGCTCGTACGTTCGTGGAACAGAAAGGCTCTACAGAAGTCACCTTTGACGAGTTATGCCACATCGCCCGCCATCAAATAGAGGAACTAAAGCGAACAGCCAACAGCCAACAGCCAATAGCCTTTTTCGACACGGAACTTATTATCACAAAAGTTTGGTTTGACTATGCCTTCGGACAAGTGCCCGAATGGCTCAATGAAAACATCCACCGGTATCCGATGGATGTTTACCTGCTTACCTACCCTGACCTGCCGTGGATACCCGACCCTGCCCGTTACAACGGCTCGGACGACATCAGAAGGGAACTCTTCAACCGTTACGAATCAGAGATTCAAGCGTTGGATATTCCTTATTATATTATCAAGCACAGCTGATTACAACTCATCTGTATCAAGCAGAATAGTCACAGGACCGTCATTGACAAAATCCACTTGCATATCTGCGCCGAATACTCCTGTCTCGACCTGCAATCCGTACTGCTCTCGGAGCAATTTGTTAAAATAATGGTACAACGGCTCTGCCGTCTCCGGGCGTGCCGCTTGGATGAAACTGGGGCGGTTGCCTTTTCGGCAATCAGCATAAAGGGTAAACTGAGAGATACTCAAAATCGCGCCGTTCACATCTTTCAGACCAAGGTTCATCTTGCCGTCAGAATCCCCGAACACGCGCATTTGGGCTACTTTCTTTGCCAATATTTCCGCCTCGGCTTGTCCATCTCCCTCTGTCACACCTACCAGCAACATAAAGCCTTGTCCGATTGAACCTGCTACGGTTCCCTCTATACGCACTTCTGCACGGGAACAACGTTGTAATACCACTCGCATAATATCTTTATTAAATAATTATTCATTCTTAACTCAAAAAAAATGCGCTTGAAAATAAATTTCAGACGCATTTCTCTCTTCATTCGTGTGATCCATGCAGGATTCAAACCTGCAACCCCCACATCCGTAGTGTGGTACTCTATTCAGTTGAGCTAATGGACCCGGAGGTGTCCCCGTTAAGCGGGGAAACCGGCCTCCGCCGGAAAGGGATAAACCCTTTTTTTGCTTTTTTTCAAAAGCGGGTGCAAAGGTACTGCTTTTTTTTGATATACGCAAATTATTTTGAAAAAAAATGTAATTTTAATACAATTTTGTCAAATAGGATGCACAATTATACCCTTTTTCCGACATATATCCCGTTTTTCTCAACAGCCGGACATGCGGTATGTCGCTCTTCCCTGATCCGTCATTAATCCGCGCCGCTCAAGGTCCGCACAGCGCTCTCTGTTCAAGTCTGTCCAATGGCTCTTTTTCCGTCGCGGAGACAGACGTTGGGCAAGTCTTCCGTCCGGTAAACGCTTCAGCGTTGAGTCAATCCAACCGAAACACAAGGCCTCTTCTACCACCTCCAAATAGGGCAAACACACACCTTCCGGTTTCTTTTTCCCGCGATACAAAGCTACCCAACAACACCGCTCGGTTGATGAATTTCGCTCAAACCACCCTCGTAGTTGAGAACGATCACTATATTCCAACAAACCAACTATTTCCATATACTGTCATGCTTGTTGATAGGCTGTTTTGGGGAATGACAATAGAACTTGTCCTTGGTATATGCCGGAAAAGAGTTACGGACACCGCCTCTATCGCTTGTTTAATAGCATTCCTTTACTCCATTTGAGAGAAGGATAAGTCTTTTTCAGATAGGCTTCCGCCTCTTCTATTCCGCTTGATCCACTCGTAGCAAAGGGAACGAGCGTCTTGCCCTCAAGTTGTGGCAGATTATTATCCAGCCACGAGTTAATGATACGCGGACAGATACCCCACCATATTGGAAATCCAACATATATTGTGTCGTACGGCGTAACATCCGTGCATTGCTTAATCATCGGGCGTTCGTCAGGATTATTCATCTCCAACGAAGAGCGGGATTGACTATTACGCCAATCAATATCGGCTGCCGTATAGGGTTCGGCTGCTTCTATCTCCCATAACCGCGCGGCGTGTTGTGATGCCAGTTTCGCCGCGGCTGCCTTGGTGGTTCCGGTAGCTGAGAAATAAGCTACTAATGTTTTGGATTGCATACTGGTCATGCTTACGACACATAGGAGTGCCAATAAAATTCGTTTCATAGCTATTCTGTTTTGAGTGTCACTTTTGGTCTTTTCAGAACTCTCTTTATGTATTTCGCATGCAAAGGTACTATAAAATTTGCATATACACAAATAAAAAAATCATTTTTTATAAAAATACATTGAATCGCTATGTTTTTACAGTTAGCCCAAGAGCCGCTTTCTTTTTGTTATGTAGAGTAAATATAATGCAGTAAAGAGCATCAAGGGCAGCAACGCGTCACCGAGAGGCTGCTGTTCTTCCTCTTCTTCATCCTCATCGCCAAGTGTACCGGGGTTGCCGGTCGCATTCTTGCGTGGTCCGATACTGCCGGACATATAGGCTTCCTGGTTATTACGAAGAGGCGTAGTACCTATTGCAAAAAACACGAAGAGTTATGGAACAGTATTCCACATTTGCTCATCAGCAACACAAAGAAGAAGTAGAAGCCAACGGGATTATTCTTTGCATGAATCAAAAGGGAAGAGATGTCTCTCCGAATGTTGATCTGATGTATCCCTATATCATTTTAAGTTTGAACTTAAGCGGAACGTCTCACTCCCTATATGACATGAAGGATATACGGGCAAATAAGAATGACTTGACCGTTTTTCTGCCGGGTCATATAATCCGTCCTCTTGATCATAGTGAGGATTACAAGCATGCGTGGTTGCTCTTTGATCCCAGTAAATTTGCGAATTCGGAGTTAAAATTCAACTCCATTGACCTTGAGACGCTTTACCAGGCTCCTCTATGCCATTTGAGCGACGAGCAAGCAAATATCCTTTATAATATACTGGGAGTGATCAATTATATAGCCACTCAAACAGAGAAAGAACTGCCCAACAAGCATCAATTGCTTGAGAAGCAGTTCTCCCTTGCCTACGAGTTGTATATTTCGATTCGTCACGAACAAGACGCAGAGTGGAAGAAAAACCGTATGGGACAAATACATCTTCAATTCTGCAACCTTGTAGTGTCTTATTACAAAGAGGAGCGTAACGTGAACTTCTATGCGAAGAAATTAGGTTATGATCCTCGTTATTTCTCCAGGATCTTCCGTGCGTACAACCAAGGACTGTCTCCATTGGAGTGGATTCAGCAATATGTGGTAACGAAAGCCAAACGTATTATGGATGAGCATCCTGGGCAAACCGTCAAAGAAACGGTCTTTCAGTTAGGCTTTCCCACGACTACCAATTTCTGCCGTTATTTCAAGCGTGCATCAGGCATCTATCCTCAGGCTTATAAGGATATGAATGCTCTGAGTTCAGCTAAGTCATTTTGAGATTTGTTTTTTTGCCAACTCGGCTACGATATTTTGCTCAAAATCTTTGGGTTCTGCGACCGGCGCAAAGCGTTGGATTGTTTTGCCATCTTTGGAGACGAGGAATTTGGTGAAGTTCCAGAGGATATCGCTTTCTTTCTCTACACTCTTGCTGATACGCTTGAGCATAAGGCGTGCGGCTTTTGCTTTGAGTCCTTTGTATTCCTCGGCTGGTGCTTGTGATTTGAGGAATTCGAAAACAGGGTTAGCGTTAGCTCCGTTGACATCGCTTTTCGCCATGAGAGGGAAGGTCACTCCGTGGTTGAGCCGGCAGAACTCTTCAATCTGCTCGTCGCTGCCTGGTTCTTGGTTGGCGAACTGGTCGCAAGGGAAGCCGAGGATGACAAACCCCTGGTCTTTATATTTTTTGTACAGTTCTTCCAAGCCGTCGTACTGCGGAGTGAAGCCACACTTGGAAGCGGTATTAACGATGAGGATCACCTGACCTTTGTAGTCAGCCAGGTTTACTTCTTTGCCTCTATTGGAAAGGGTTTTAAAATCATAAATTGTTGCCATAATTGTATCTGTTTTAATTGTATTTGTATTAATTGTACCTGAAGTAAGTATCAGCACGGTGCATGCTACCCAAAGCATGCATCGTAAGAATCGGATAATAGTCATATTACATCATCGCGATAAGGAAGTTGTCGTATCCGAGTCGCTCGATGAGTTTGAGATACTGAGCCTCCCAAGCCATATGCTCCTGCTCTCCGTCAATCCATTTGAGGATAAGTTTTTTCGTTACATAATCGTCGTTGAAAGCCTCAGCGAGTTCGCTCAGTTCTTTGATTGCCTCCGGTTGGAAGTCTCCTTCTATCTGCTGTTTAGGATCGTCGCAGAAGGGGAACTCGATGGTTTTCATAGCCTCTTGCAGGTCCGCGGGTTTGCAACCGAGTTCAACGAGCCGGTTGAGCACTTCTTCCGCTTCATCCCACTCTTCTTCCGCTTCGTCTTTCCACTTGTCTGCGAGTTTGTTCCAACCGTTGAGACGGTTGTACGCCGAGAAAGCGAAGTGTTGCTTACTGTTACCAAACCAAACTGCGCCCAGGTAGGCGAATTTTTTCAAAGCTTCTTCTTTAGTCATAATTGTAAAAATTTAAAGGTTATTTAGTTTTTTCAGTTGTTCAATCAATTTGTCAAGCGCAGGAATCATCTGTAATATTTCCTCCGTTTCTCCTTCGGAGATCATAAGCGTGTTACGCATACATTCAGGAACATGTTGTGCTTGCTCGTACAGTTGTTTTCCTTTGTGTGTAAGCGCCACAATGCGCTGGCGCGTATCCTCTTTACCACGCGTACGAGTGATTAGTCCTGCTTTCTCCATGCGTTGCAGAAGGGGCGTCATGGTGTTGGTGTCCAACAAGAGGCGCTTTCCGATGTCACAGACGGGCTGCTTGTCGTTCTCCCAAAGCACAAGTAGGACTAAA
Source organism: uncultured Bacteroidales bacterium (assembly GCA_900319995.1). GTDB lineage: Bacteria > Bacteroidota > Bacteroidia > Bacteroidales > Paludibacteraceae > Colicola. The sequence goes on along the minus strand of ONQO01000007.1, from coordinate 34,572 downwards.
TACTGCGGATACGTGACGCCTAATGGATTCAAATAGGGATGGTATGCTCCCGTCATGAGCCTCGTTGCAGAGTACAGACGAAAACATAACTGGTTATCTAATTTCATTTGTTCATTTTTCATCTTTTTTCTTTCATTTATATCGTTCACGATGCAAAATTACAACAAATATTTTAATGTCGCAAGCGATATATTTATTTTCTTAACAATCGTACCTTTTTTCTTAACACAAGTACTCTGATTGCTGATAATTTTGAAGAAAAATAAACGAGATTGAGGATTAGCATTTTGCTTTTCTGGCGAAATCGAAAAGTGCTTTTGGCAAATGACAGTAGCCATCCGGATGCTTGTCCAAGTAGTCCTGATGGAAGTCATCGGCAAGGAAGAAATTGCGCAAGTGCTGTTTCTCAACAGCTAAAGTTTGCGTATATTTGGCTTGCTCGTCGGCATAGACTTTTTCGATGACAGGGAGGTCGTTTTCGTCGGTATAATAGATACCTGTGCGGTAACGGGTTCCCTCGTCATGCCCTTGTTTATTGAGGCTGGTCGGATCGATAGCGACAAAGAACATCCGAAGCAGGAACTCAAGAGTCACTTCATCGGGGTTATAGACCACATGAACTGTTTCGGCATAGCCTGTGGCGTCCGTATAGACCTGTTCGTAAGTCGGGTTGGGCGTCAAGCCGTTAGCAAAGCCCACTTCCGTCTCTACCACTCCGGCAATCTGCTTGAAGAAATGCTCTGTTCCCCAGAAACATCCTCCTGCCAAATAGATGTGTTTGCGTTTCATATCCACATTGTTGTTTGTTTTTCGGCATAGGCGGTTCATAACACCTCCGCCAATAATCGAATATGCTCTATGGGCGTAGCCCAACTGGTGGCAAAGCGTGTGACCGTCCGTCCGTCAGTCAGATTCTCCCATACCTCGTAGAGCACTTTTCCATCCAGCCGTTTTCTCTGGTCGTCGGTCAGTATAGGGAACTGTTGATTGGTGGGCGACAGGATAAAAAGCGGTATTTGTTTATCGAGGAACAACTGCTGCAACTTCATCGCCATATCGATTGCATGTCGGCTGATACGGAAATAGAGGTTGTCGGTAAACAAAGTGTCAAACTGGATTCCCAAGAGCCGCCCTTTAGCCAACAGGGCTCCATGCTGTTTGACGATGGTGAGTAATGGTTGAGGCGCGTTGCCTTTGGGGAAGACCACCGCTTCGCCGCATAAAGCTCCGACTTTCGTTCCTCCGATATAAAACACGTCACATAAATGCGCCAAGGTTGGCAGGTCGATGTCCGCCTCCGGAGAGGACAATCCATATCCCAAACGAGCCCCGTCAACAAACAGAAGCAAGCCATATTCCTGACATACCGCATGTATCTCCTCCAATTCGCAGCGCGAATAGATAGTGCCGTATTCTGTCGGGAAAGAAAGATAGACCATTTTGGGATTCGCCATGTGCTGCCATGTATCATCGGCGAAGAAACGAACGAGATAGTTACGGAGTTCGTCAGCGTGCATTTTGCCGTCGTGGTGTGTGAGTGGAATGACCTTATGTCCGGTATGCTCAATAGCTCCCGCCTCGTGCACGGCGATATGTCCCGTCGAGACGGCAATAACAGCTCCGTAACGCGGCAGCAATCCATCTATGACCGTAGCATTGGTCTGTGTGCCTCCTACCATAAACACCACATCCGCATTGGGGCAAGCTATAGCCTGACGGATTTTAGTAATCGCCGATTGTGTGAAACGGTCGCATCCATATCCGGGTTCCTGTTGCAGGTTTGTTTCCAACAGCCGACGGAGTATATCCGGATGAGCGCCTTCGTTGTAGTCGCATGTAAACGAAATAGGGAAAAGGTCGTTAGTCATAATCTTATGTATTATCTAATTCGAACGCTTATAGTATGCATACTTTATCGGGAAAACGTTCCGGCTGCAAAGGTACAACAAATATTTGGAATATGCAAGAGAGGAAACAAAAAAGTGCACGCCTTTTGGTTATTTTTTACTGCCATTATGTGTGATATGGATAAATTTCTTTTCAATAGGGTCTAAAAAAACGCCCCAATACTTGCGTATTTGCAATTTTTGTTGTACCTTTGTACACGATTAACACCAATGAACAATCAGTACGGAAGAACTGAAACAACGTATTTTAAAAGACGGTTTGGCAAAGAAAGAGGGAAACATCGTTCTGGTTAGCCGGTTTCTCAATCATCAGTTAGATCCGCAACTGATGATGCATTGTGCAGAAGAGTTCGCTCGCCTGTTTGCCTATCAAGGCATCAACAAAATCGTCACTATTGAGGCGTCTGGCATCGCTCCTGCTATCCTTTTAGGATACATCATGCACCTTCCGGTCGTCTTTGTAAAAAAGGTATCCCGAAAACAGTTGTCGATTCTTGGAAATCATGGGTCTGGTCCTTTACACGAGACGATGAAAAAACTGTGTGTATAGACCGCGAGTTCTTGACCGACAAGGACCGCATCCTTTTCATCGATGATTTTCTGGCGGATGGACACGCCTCCGGAAGCATCATACATCTATGCCGGCCATCCGGTGCACAGATAGTGGGAATGGGATTTCTCGTTGAGAAAGGTTTCGCCAAAAGAAGGCAGTTCCGGAGGGATCACGGTATCACTTACCATGCTTTAGCGACCATCAAACAAATCAACGACGACAACACGATGGTGGTGGAATAACCCATAGCTTGCATCGACCATATATGGGCGATAAAAAAAGACACAAACCATGTCCAAAAAATAAATCAAAAAATGTTCCAAATCACTGACGAGACTAAAACGACCTTTTAACGACCTTTTAACGACCTTTTAACCTGCTTTTATTACAACCCAAATATCCCATTTTTCCACCCTATGGAACCATAGTTCCTCAGAACCTCCTCTCTCGCCCCGTAACCTCATGACAGCGTGATTTAACGAAAAAAGCGCACATTTTTCTCTTTTTTCTTGCATATTTGCAAAAAAAGCAGTACCTTTGCAGCCGAAAAAGGAAAACTTATGAAAAAATACGTATTTATCTGCCTATTGGCTATCTTGGCAATAGGATTTACATCTTGTAACAAAGACAGTGTTCCGTTCCACAAGGAAACGATTGATTTGGTTGTGAAAGCGGATAATTGGGAGTTTGACGAGGGAGCAAACATGTTCTTCTGCCGTTTTGAAGTACCTTCTCTGACCGAAAAAGTATATAACTACGGCGAGGTCAGTGTCAGCCGTGAGTACAATACCGGCACCCAGAATGCCTATCAGGTAATATTACCTGAGACCACGTATCAGGCTGTCGATCTGGACAACAACGACGGGACGACCACTCCCTATTATTACCAGCAACATATCGACTATGCAACGGGAATCGGTTTTGTAGAAGTCTTCTGCACTATTTCCGATTTTTTCTACGAAGATTTCAATCCCGGAAACATGTTGTTCCGGTTGCAAATGAGCTGGTAAATTCACCCACTCATTCTCTCACTCTTTCGGGTGAAAATAGAGAATTTGGTCAAAGAGCCAATTTATATATTAGGTCCATGCTCTGCGGAAAGTCGTGAGCAGGTTATGTTGACTGCATGTGCTATTAAAGAGACATGCAGTATGCCTTTTATTTTTCGCGCAGGCTTATGGAAACCGCGTACGCGACCGGATTCGTTCCAAGGCGTCGGCGATGAAGGGTTACATTGGTTATCCGACGTGAAAACACTCTATGGCATACCTGTGGCGACCGAGGTGGCGACCGCGGAGCATGTGAATGCGGCTGTGAAGGCTGGCATGGACTACCTTTGGATTGGCGCGAGAACAAGCGCTAACCCGATAGCCGTTGACAATATTGCACAAGCTATTATTGCTTATCCGAATTATCAGAACACGTTGAAAGCCGTCTTCATAAAAAATCCCGTCAATGCAGATTCTGCATTATGGCTCGGCAATATAGAGCGATTGGAGAAAACAGGCTTACAGGTGATAACTATTCATCGAGGATGTAATCATAAGCCTTGCTGGCATATGGCGCATGATGTTCGGTTGAAAAGACCGGATATACCCATGCTGTTGGACCCCAGCCACATGAGCGGCGACGCAAAGAAAGTGCCGGAACTGATGGCAAAGACAGGAGAACTCGGATTAAACGGCGCGATGATTGAAGTGCACTATAATCCGCAACTTGCGTTATCGGACAAAGCACAACAAGTAAAACCGGAGGATTTGAACCATCTCATCTTTCCCTCTTATCCGGACCAACCGGATGTCGAACTCCATTGGCTCCGAGCGGAAATAGACGAGTTGGATGACGCTCTCTTGGATACTTTGGCGGCACGTATGGATGTAAGCCGACGTATTGGAGAATGGAAAAAATCGCACGGCGTACCTCCTCTACAGCCACAGAGATACAAGCAGATAGTCGAGAGTTTAGAGGGGAGAGCCAACCATTTAGGCTTATCAAAAGATTTTGTAGAACAAGTATGGGATTTAATTCACAAGGAAAGTTTGAGGGAGCAGTTGGAAATTACAAATTAATGATTACGAATATAAAGATACGGACATATTGGTTGGCAGCGTTGCTGATGGTATGCATGGGCGTAGTAGCGCAGGAAACAGGGCAAAGTACCTCCATATCCGGTACAGTAGTTGATGCGGATACGGGAGAGACCTTGCCGTTCGTACAGATATACTTCCTCAAATCAACAGCCAGCAAAGGTATGGTTCCTTCGGAAGTAGGAACGACTTCCGATATTGACGGCAATTTTTCTATCAGCAACACCGCCGGTTACAACACCCTTAATTTCCAAATGTTAGGCTACAAAACGGAGATGTACACGCTTCGAAAGGGACAGAACCGCAAGGATGTAAAGATAAAAATGAAACCCGATGTCTATGGGTTACAAGACATTGTGGTGACTCCTAAAAACCGCAAACGGGACTACAAACGCAAAGGCAACCCCGCCGTAGAACTCATCAAAGAGGTTATCGCGCACAAAGACTCGTTCAACGTACGGACTTCTGACCAATATACTGCCCAGACTTACTCGCGAATGTCTTTCGCGCTGGACAATATACAGGTTAATTGGGAGAAACCATTCTGGAGAAACTACAAGTTCATTCAGAAATACATTGACACAACCGGCGTCTATCCGAACATAACCGTCAGTATCCGGGAGCATATCAGCGAAGAGTATTTCCAACGCAAACCTCACAGGGAGAAGAAGATTCTGCAGAAGAAACGTATCTTCGGCGTGGAAGACCTTATCTCCTCCGGCAGTTTTCAAGAGAACATCAATGCCATCTTCAAGGACGTGGACATCAACGACAACAGCATGAATCTGCTCTTCAACCGTTTCGTGTCTCCTCTGTCCTCCACCCTCGCCGTCACGTTCTACCAGTACTACATTATGGACACCATTATGGTGGACGGTTATCCTTGTATCGACTTGGCTTTCGTTCCGGTCAATTCTGAGAGTTACGGATTTACAGGACACCTGTATATAGTGAACGACTCTACCTTCAGACTGAAGAAATATGCCATCAATATTCCTCCGGATATCAACCTCAATTTCGTAAGCAACTACTCGGTGGAACATAGTTACAAACAATTGGAGAACGGTTTATGGGCACCGGACCGAACCACCACCTATGCCAAGTTCTATATTTTGAACAACAAACGGGGTATGTTAGCGCGTCAGACCAAGATTTATACCGGTTGGGATATGGAGACTCCTATACCGAAAGAGACCTTCTCCAGTTTCACAGCAGACGAAGTGGAGACGAATGACTCTACCGCCGCCCGCTACGGCGCCGCCGCATGGGACACGCTGCGTCCGGAACCCTTGACACGCTATGAGAACTCAGTATATGACCTCGTTCAGGAAATAACAGGTAATCCTAAGTTCGCTAGTGCGATTGCTACAGTTAACGCCGTAACGACAGAGTTTGTCGCAACTACCCCTGCACGAGACCTTGACTTGAGCAAATTCGACTTCGGTCCGATATACAATTTCGTGAGTTGGAATATGTTGGAAGGAGTTCGTCTTCGTATTGGCGGCGCAAGTACGGCGAGACTGCATGACCAGTTCTTCTTCCGCGGTTATGTCGCTTTCGGCACCAAAGACTTGCGTCCCAAATACAACGCCACGTTGGTCTATACGTTTGACAAACACAAGAACCAGCCCTATGACGGTTTACGCCATCATATCCAACTGATGGCACAATACGACGTAGAAGAACCAGGACAAATGACCGACGTTATCCGACGCGATCATATCCTCATGTCCATCCCCACAAGCAAACCTACGCTCGGTTTCGGTCAATACGTCTTCCATGCAAAAGCGGAGTACATGAAAGAATGGCATAACAAACTGTCCATTAAAACATCTTTCGATTTCAGCAACAACGAAGCCGCCGGAGCACTTCAGTACAACAAACTCCATTGGACGATGAATCCGGCAGACTCAACATGGAGTCATAGTTTGTCTCCCATCAGTTCCTATCGCAACTACGAAGGTATGGTAGAACTCCAATACTCGCCAGGAAGCCGTATTTATATTGACCGAATGGGAATAGAGAGTCCTTTCGCGATAGACAAAGACGCCCCTACCTTCAAATTGACGCACTATGTAGGTTATTTGGATGATCGTCACAACGGAGGAGACGGATTCCTTTATAACCGTACAGAGTTCCTGTTTGACAAACGTTTCTGGTTCTCTGCGTTCGGCCATCTGGACCTCCGCGTCCAAACAGGTATGGTTTGGCAAAAAACACCGTTCACACATCTCTACGTTCCCAAAAGCAGTACGAGTATCTTCCTTGCCCAAAGAGCCTTTAACCAGATGAAACCAATGGAGTTCCTCATGGACGAGTATGTCTCTCTGTACGCGACCTACTATTTCAAGGGGTGGATACTGAACCGTATTCCGGGAATCAACAAGTTGAAGTTGCGCGGAGTAGTCTCCTTCTCCGGTATCTACGGCGGTCTAACGAAAAAGAACAATCCCTATCTGGAAACAGGAAACGGCTTATATGAGTTCCCCCATACCCCTTGGGAGCAAAAATCCGATGGCACACCGGATATACAGAAAGCCTTTGACGCCAACGGATATATCCTTGACGGCTATCGTACGTCCTCTCCGATAGGCAAGTTACCGTACATGGAGCTGACGGCAGGATTTGAGAATATCCTCAAATTTATTCGCATCGACTATGTGCGCCGCTTAACCTACAATGACTACGAGTTGCCGTACATGATACAGAAAATGGAACCCGTTGATCCCCTTAAACCCACGCTCGGTTACCAACCCGCAGTAGATGAGAACGGAGACCCTGTAATGATTCACGGACGCCGCAAGATTGGCGCTTGGGGACGTAACGGAGTAAAAATAACTGTTCGTTTCTCGTTGTAAAAAGTGCGTCCTTCGCATACAGAACCCAGATTGTCGCACAGATAGAATTAGACTGAATATGAACTGGAAGAAAATCATACCCCTTGTAACCTTGAGCCTATGGCTTATGGTTCCCGCCCAAGCACAGACCAAAGACTTGAGTCTCCAACTCTCGTTAGAGGAGACCAAAGCGCGTTTGGAGGAATTCAACACGGAACATCTGTTGGATTCGTTGGACCAAGAGGATTTGCCACAGTTAGTGTCCGGCGGTATATTAGGTGGATGTAATGTGAGCAATTTCATCATTACCCGCAACCACGAGCCGATGAGTTCTTACATGCGCGTCGGAGGAGAGTTGGGTGGCTTCATCGATTTCTCGGTAACGAAACATTTTGCCGTACAGCCACAAGTCATCTTTACTGCGCACCAAAACTATTTCGCCGCCACAGATACCACGAACCATCTATGGTCCTTTGGTGTCGATATTCCTATCTATTTCTTAGGCCGATTCGGAAACATGGAGAAAGGCTATATCCAGTTCGGAGGCGGTATATTTACCCATTTCACGTTCGCTTCAAATGTTTCCGGCAAGTTTCATAACATAGACAAATCCGTTCCAGCCTCGGCGCCCAGACGTATAAAAAAAGAAACGGTATATGACTACAGTCGTCTGTACCAGTTACACAACAACCATTTCGGTGTATGCGCGACTGTAGGATACGAGTTCTCGTTTGGTATGCAAATCAACGCACAGTACAAAGTCAGTTTATCAGACATAGCCGGCTTTTACAGCGAAATGAAAGGAACCCCGAACGCCGACGCTCTCATCTATCCGCAGTCCGTGAGTCTCAGCCTCGGTTATCGGTGGAAATGAGACATATGTCATTATCTCATTTAGAGTCCAAAAACAAACCTCGTTAAAAGGTAGTTAAAACCTCGTTAAAAGGGGGTTGGGATTAGTTTGTTGAAAATTAGGGATGGAAATAATCGTTTCGTATCACTTTGTCCGATAAAGGAAAGGCGTCGTATTCCTTGATAGTACGCTCTTGTGATCCGTTCAACAGATTGATACCAAATCCCTGCCAATGGTACTTCTCCGCGCCAAGCAGCGACTTGTAAGTAGGATAGATATCCATCTGGTAGCAATCATCGGTATAACGCGGATTACCACTGATCTTCGGAGAATAAATCACCAGAGGAAGACAATCATCCGTAGGTGTCAGTTCACTTATCCACGACAGAGCTTCATTCTTGTTCGTCGTTGCCCAGTTATTGGCAAAACGCTGCATTTGTTGACGTTTCTCATGATGCAGAATGCGATGATCCCCCGTAAAGACAATGGTATAGTTTTGCAATACAGGATCGGACTCAATCTTACGGATAAAATACCCCAAACCATCATCTAACGAATTGAACCCTCGGATGAAATTATACATTACCCAAGGCATGGACTCCGGCAACTCAAGACGACTGTATTTCTCGTTGACAAACGGTGCATGAGTAGATTGGGTTATACACTGGATATAACGCCAACCATCATCCACCAGACTGTCCAGTTTTGGGAACAATATCGTATCTATATCGCAATAACAAATCGTTGAATCATAGCCGTATGCCGGTGACATCTTCGTTTGATTCCACACACAAGTGTCATGCGGAAGAAGACAAATCGCGCTGTCCGGCGCCAGTTTCATTATACCGGGGAAGGTATTATCACAGTAATGGAGACAAGTAGCACCGGCATTAATGGGAAGCAAACCAGTATTAACAATCATTTGCCCGTCAGCCGATGGAGCACCAACTATTTGCGTATGGATACGATTGGCGTAAAACACATGATCGTTTTGCGTCAAACGATACAGATTAGGCATTATCTCCGGGGTCAAAACCCAGTTTTCCAGACTCTCAAGCAGCACGATGATGAGCGGCCCGTCAAGGACTACATGCTCCTCTCCACGGTTGAGTTTCGCCATCATTACACTGTCCCCAGACGTCATAGGACGGTCAGGCTGGATATCATTAATCATCAAATAATAGTCAGAGACGATATAAAAAGGCGAATAGAGGACACTGGTATGCGCCACGGCTGTCGGAAAATCTGTGCCATAAACGGGTTCGCGTCTTTCTCTTCGGAAAGGAAGCATCTTGTATTCGGCCGTCTCGTTCTGCTTCTTTTGCGCATTTACAAAAAGTCCTTCGGCTCCATGACGCAAACCAACAGCAACCACTACCACTACTACCCATCCCCACCATAATCGGTTACTTCGGGTAGTAAAGAAATAAATAATGCTGAAAAGCAGGGTCATACCATAGAAGATCAAGTCTATCTTCCACTCCACATAAATGAGTACCGACCAGAAATAGCCATGCAGGTTTCCCGACATGTTAAACGCCTCTGCGTCCAGTAATACATGGTTGTTGCGCATATAAATCAGATTCGCCACAAACCATGTATCAATAATGAGTGACAGGCCTATTAGCCATCTTTTGTCCCGAATAATGAAGGTAAACGATGCGAAAAGAAGCGAAGCGGCAATCTTGCTCATGAGCATGGCTAAACTACTCTGCGCCGATGGTTGCATGTTCATTTCCCGAAAAGCGAAATGGTCAAAGAGAATCGTCTGTACAAAAATGAGTACAGCAAATGCCGCAAAGACACACCAATTCGCGCGATTACCTATCTCAAACCATTCTTTTATCCGTTCCCTTTTTGCTCCCATAGTTTCAAATTTTAATCATACACAAACTTCCTGCCATAATCAGCATGACGCCTATCCACTGCCAAGCCGAAACCTGCTCATGGAGAATCCAGATACCGGAAAGAACGCTGAACACAAAGCCGAAACTAATCAGCGGATAAACCAGCGAAATGGGATACTTGTTGAGCAACCAAAGCCAAAACACATTCGCTGCAATGAGTAACAGCAATCCTGTTTGTAACTGAATATTGATGAATAGCCGCCCCACATTTCTCCATGTCCAAGAGAAAGGACTGGCTGCCGCCATTCCCATTTTGAGCAGTAACTGCCCTATAACAGACATTGCTTGTTGAACAAGCATAAAAAGAAGCAAGTATATGGTTTTCATAACAATTTATTTGCCGTGTTTGAGTTTATAACTTTCCTGAATATCCCGATATCGCAAAATAACCTCTTCCATGACACTTTCCCATGACCGAGAGATGGTCTTCGAAGCTTTGTCTCCCACCTTTTGAATGGTTTCCGGCCGTTCCATAAGAGAAACTATCAAGCGTGCATAAGCGTCCGTAGAACCGGCCGACACAAATCCGTCCACTCCGTCAGTTACCGCTGTAGCTGCCGTTGAGCCTCCAAGCATCAAGGATGGCGTATGCATCGCCGCCGCTTCGCGCACCACAAGTCCACAGGTATCGTACAGCGAAGGGAAGATAAAAAGATCCGCCGCAGCATAGATTCGTTTGAGTCTCTCCCTGTCATGTATATTCCCCAAAAGGGTCACATGGTTAGCCAAGCCCAATTGAGCGATACGATAGCGTATTTCACGCACAGCATACCCCGTCCCCACCATAAAGAGGTGGTATGGTTTATCCTTAATCAGCGCCAAAGAATCCAAAATGAAGGCTATGTTCTTCTCCCAAGTATGCTGTCCGACAAAGAGCAGCATGGTTTCGTCCCGAGTTAGTCCCAACTCTTCGCGCATTTGGCTACGCATTCGTTCAATCTGCTCTACGGGCGTATAAAAATCGTTTCCGTTCTCGACCACCTCCACATGTCCCTTATAGCCATATTCGCGTAATGTCTCTTCTACCGCCGGTAATGGAATCCACACCTCGTCGGCTTTCTCAAAGAAACGGATAATATGCCTAACCATCCAATCCACGATTGGTTTACAGTGCACATTATGCTCAAAATCCTGACGGTATTTGGAGTGAAAAGTAGCGACCATAGGAATATGCTGTTTCTGCGCCGCCGAATACGCGAGGTCACCCGTCACGAAGGGGCAATGAGCATGTACGAGCTCGAACTTCATATTCCGAAAACGGTGCATAAACACGGGCGACACATAAGGCAGACCATAGCGATAAGGCGCACGGAGAGGAATAGGAACAGAGGGGATTCTATCAATTGGATACGATGCCTCTTTCATTACCTGCTCCATCTTAGGAGCATAGTCAGTGATAACACGTACATCGTGTCCCATTTGATGCAACCAATAGGCATAGTTCTGCGCCGTGAGCGCAACACCATCCAATATCGGAGGGAAATTATCGTTGAAGATTCCAAACATAGGCATTTGTCATTTCTTAGATACAAGGCTGCGTTAAAATGATTCCTTACCGTTTTCGGGCGCAAAGATACAAAAAAAATCCCACATACACAAATGTACGCGGGATTTTTTCCTAATTAATATGATTTTTCATCAATATGCCATGATTTTTCCGGAATACAATTTCGTTTTCTCGTCTGCGAAGAAACAGAAGAAGTAAGGTTGTCCCGGAATCACATCAATGAGCAGACCTGACCTGTTGTCCACCACATTGTTGAGGTATTCGAGGTTATCATATCCTACTACAATATCCGCATCATTGGGGTTCGCCACCGGTACCCGGTCATAGAAGACAAGATGTCCGTACTGGTCGTATAGTGCGATGGTGACTCCTTTTCGTACAGTAGCCGCGAGGAGTTGATATGTTCCTCCTACTCGTTTGAGCAACACGTCACCGGACGAAGCGACAGCACCGGAGTTGGAATCAGAAATGGTGAAGGCAACGTAGTAATAACGTGTCGATCCATCGACTGCTGTACAGATGATGGTACACGTGTCACCCACAACAACACGTCCGAGATCCACTTCCGCGAGCGGCGAACGAGCACCGGCATCTATCGTCGGCACAGAAGCGCCCTTCTCCACATAATAGGTATAGAACGTTACCTCAGGATCGAAGTCACGGATGGTATCCCCGTCAATGGTAATCCACGCCAACGCATTATCGCCATCCACCGCCGTCATCTGTGAGATGAGATAGGTGAGTATAGTGACACCGTCTTGCGCCGTTACCACTACATGAATAACGCCGTTTTCATCTGTGCTGACCGCTACCGTAGCAGTCTGATCATTCAGTACGTAGGTCACAGCATCTTGTCCGAAGTATGCCTCCGGTTTCGTGCCATATGGATGCGCATAGGTGTATTCCATTTGCGATGGGTCAAAGCCTTCCAACTCTACTCCGTTCAGGAGAAGTGATTGAAGCGTAGCATCCGAAGATTTAACGAAATGGAAGACTATCGAATAAACCGCTTGGTCTTCTCCGTTCGCCGCCGTAACCGTAATATCCACCTGAATGTCGCCGTTCGGCAAATTAAACTTCATCGTATCCGCCTTCTGCTCCGGATCATAGAAGACCGGCGTAATCTTCGGAAGCTGACTATCCAGTGATTTGTTTCCGTCATATTTCAAATTAACGGTATAACTATATACTTCCGGTCGATAGGGGAACTCATACGATGGGAATACAACACCCTTGGCGTCCGTGAGTACAATATCCCGTAAGGTAGTAACGTTCGATTTTTGACGTTCGAAAGTCAGCGTATAGGTGTGCGAGAAATTAACATCCTCTGCGGTTACTTTAATATACACCACATCCTCGAGCACTTGAATCTCATAGGTTTGTACATCCTCTTTCTTGATAACAGAAACGACGGGTATAGAAGCTTCTTTTTCGATATCGACTTTATAGTTGAATCGCTCAGCATCGAAGTTCGGCAGTGTTTTGCCTCCCAGCATAATCATATTCAGTGTTGCCTCTGTAGATAATTCTACCGGGTAATGAATCGTATAGATACGTGTTTTTCCCGTCTGTGCTGTCACCGTAATCACCGTTTTGTATCCAAGCGATTTACCACTGAGCTGATCTTCCGGCATCTGTGCAACCATTACAGTCTGGTAACTATCACCGCTGATATATTCCACCATCGGCATTTTGCCTCCGAGTTCGTTTGCGTAAGCCGCCGTCAACATCAGACTATAGTCGTTGGTCTGAGGAGCGAAACCTTGTAATTGTTTCTGGTCCACAAAAATCATCTGCAGTGTATCTACCGCTGACTTCTCAATAGTATAGGCAACCGTGTAAATGGTCTTTTTGCCGCTCTCGGAAGTTACATAGATTTGACGAACGAGCGTATTCGGTGTAGATTCCACCGTTTCCATGGTAATGGTCTGCCACTCGTCTTCTTCTTGCCATGACAACTCCGGGAACGCCGTTGTTCCTACCGGCAACGAAAGCGCGTAGTACAAGGTATTCTGCTTGAAGCCCTCCAGCGGTTGTCCATCTTGATAAATCATCTTCAGTTTATCTGCGTCCGACTGCGTAAGACGGAAGAGGACGACATATGTATTCTCCTTGACGGATGGGTCTTCCGCCTGTACACGGATAGTGGCTTGCATTTTGTTATTATCTATCTCAATCGGTTTTAGCGTTTGACTTGCCTCGCCTTTTTGTGCTGCCACTTCCGGCATTGTATGTACGCCGACGGGCAGTTCAATCTGGTAGAAGTAATATGATGGGTCAAAGTCTGCCAATTCTTCACCGTTGAGGAAGATCATTGAGAGGTCAGCATTCTTGGACAGTGGAACAAGGAAATGGAGCGTATAGACATTATGCGTTACGCCATCCACTGCGGTCACGTCAAGCAGTACGGATTCTTGTTTCTGCGTAATAACAACAGATTGACCTGTCATTTTAAGTTGTGCGTTCACTTCAGGCAGCACAGTAGTGCCGGAAGGCAGGTAAATCTCGTAGTTATTGTTGCCGCTATCAAATATGAGGTCACTATTGAGCGAACGCTCGAAGTCCTCAAATTTCTTGCCGTTAAGGGTAATATTTGCCAGTTGTGCATCGTTTGACTGGTTCTCCACATATATCTCCACCGTATAGTCGGATGAAGTACCATCCTCCGCCGTTACTCTAAGCGTATAATGATACTCATGGTCAACACTCACTACGTTTACAATCGTGTCCACATGTTGGAAGCGATCATCCGAAGTATAGTCAATACCAATTTTACTGGTCTGCAGAACTACGGAATAGTGGTGACGTCCGGGTTCAAAGTGATCCATTGAAACGCCGTTGACCGTAATACCCGTAAGGTCGGAACAATGACTGGGTTCCGCATTGACGGTCAATTCATAGAAACGTTTCTGCGTACCATCCTCGCTGGTTACCTCAAAGGTGGTAGGATCTCCGTTCCGCTCACCGGTTTTAACGATCACTGTTTGTCCTTTCTGTCCTGCCACATAGGTAATATTCGGCATTTTCGGCTGTTCCATTTTTATAGCCGGTGTCGGGAGAATAACCGTATAGTTCAACTGTTCAGGATCGAAGTTCTCCAGAGAAACACCATCAATAAGGATATCTTCCAGCGTAGCGATATCGCTCATAGAACGGCGTACGGTCACAGAATAGGCTTTGGTAGCAATTCCGTTCGCGGCAGTCACTGTCACCGTATAAACGGATCCTCCTGCCACAGGAGCAACGGTCGTGTTGACCACTTGTCTCTCTTCTGCCGAAACAGGTTCAACCACAAGTGTGGTATCGGAAACCACCAGATAGTTCAGTTCCGCCTGTTGGAAGTCCTCTAAGCTGACACCACCGATGAGGATGTCTGCCAAGTTGGTGTTCGCCGATAGTGCTGTCGGATATTTCCAGGTATAAGTAACATTATTTGTACCGTACACCTGCCACTGCATCTTTTCTTCGTCTTGCACAAAGACGACGGAGTCGGTATTGAATTCTCGCTCAAAAGAGACATACTCTTCGGGTTTAGCCTCCGTTTTGTCCGTTTTATTTCCTCCGAGGTCTTTCAGTACGTTGATTCCACATGCAAACTCTTTCATCTTACCGGAAGTGACGGGCGCAGGTTCTACACATTTGATGGTATAAGTACCCGTTCCTCCCGTTTCAGACTTAACCGTAATGACGCCGTTTTTGAGTGTAACTGTTTGCAAGTCAGATTTCTTGTCAAAGGAGATGAGAGGCATCACACTTGCCGTGATTTCATATTCGTGAACAGCCGGGTCGTATGTCATACCTTCCGCCGTAATGTTAGCCAATGTGGTATCGTCGCTCCAGTTGGTAGAAATCTTCACTTTATAGACGGTATTGGCACCCTTCTCCGGTTTGACGGTAATGGTCATTATGGAGTCGGTAGCATTGTACTTCGTGGTAACTGTTTGGAGTGACGAAGCCGGTACCGGTTGAATATCCGGGAGCGTGATACGCGTAGCCGGCAAGACTACCGAGTAGTTCACTTTCTCCGCAGCAAAACCTGATATTTGAACTCCGTCGAGAAGTAAGTCTTTGAGCTTGTTTTGAGTATCAAGCGGACGTTTTACCGTTAGCGTATAGTCGGTATAGTCGGTACCGTTCTCAGCGAAGTTGCGGATAGAAGCCGTACGTATTTCAAAGTCCGCATCTTTGGTAGGAGCGTTCCAAGTAATGAGTTGTGCCTGGTCAGCCACTTCACCGGTGAAAGCGAGAATCGGTTTCTCAATACGTTCAGGGTCGTCCAGCGTAACCGAGAAATCATTGCCCTCTTTCGTTGCGTTGAAGCCGTCAGCCGTCATCGACGTCAGCGTGTGGTTGAAGCTTAGCGTCAGCCAATCGACATACATCTTTGCTTCGCCACCTGCCGTACCGTTCTTTCCGGACTCGGAGTCAAAGGAGTTAAAGGTAATATTCAGTTGCGTCGGTTCTTCTGCTACCGCATTAGCCGGCGTCAGGTCCATCGTGCGGGTTACATAACCGCTCGTTTTTGTTAATTCTTGCAACAAGGTCTCTTCTCCGCCACTACCGTTGAGGGTGTAGAGGACGCGGGCATTATTATTCACTTGATCCACCTTTGCACGGTAGGACATCTCATCCGGTGTATTACGGAAGGTCATACCTCCGCTGATAGAGAAGGCACTACTACCCCACCGCTGGTAATGATACTCAATATTTCCAAGCGTCATATAACCCGGTACGTAGCCTGCAAGAGGAGCACTATTATATTGCGTATGCAGATATGCCACATGGTTCGATCCGTCTTGTTTTACTTCATCGCCCGGAGTAAATGTAAATCCCAAATAACTATAAGCCGGTGCAAAATCTGCCAGAACGTGCCATCCCGTCGGTTTCTTTGCGGATGTCGTGGTGCTTGCGTTAGACCATTGTGCAAAATCCATATTCGGCACGACGTCGTTTGGATAGTAATACCATACATCATATACGTTGGTACGAACATTCTCGTCCTCGCCGAAAGACACTTCCGCCTGCCAGTGTTTGCTGGTTTGTGCGGTAATATTGATTTCTGCTCCTTTGCTGAGCGTATAGCGCAGTTTGGGTTTTTCGGTAACGGGCACGATATATGAGAATTGCTCAGGATTGAATCCTTCGATAGTAACCCCATTTACCTGAATATCCGAAAGAACTGCAGGGTCCTCCTTCGGCACAACCGGTGTGATGGTATATACCTCGTCGGCGATGTCACCATTGTTTGCTTTGACGGTAATGATGGTCGGGTGGTTGACACCTCCGGGCTGAACAAACACAGTCTGTGCGG
Organism: uncultured Bacteroidales bacterium; assembly: GCA_900319995.1. Lineage (GTDB taxonomy): Bacteria > Bacteroidota > Bacteroidia > Bacteroidales > Paludibacteraceae > Colicola. The sequence goes on along the minus strand of ONQO01000007.1, from coordinate 17,610 downwards.
CATAGGACTTATTGTATTCGATAGTAAAAGTACGTGAGCCAAAAGGCATCGGCACTTCGAAATTACGCTGGTCTTTATCCTTGAGGCTTAATTCCTGCTCCAATTCCACGACGCGAATCATCGTAAGCAAGTTTCTGGTCTTGAGCACTTCCCGTTTAAACCAGATAGTATATGTTTTCGAATTGCCGTTCGCCGCAGTAACCGTTATTTCCGTTTTCTGTCCAAGCGGACGAGAAATAACGTCAATACGTTGTTCGTTCTCAGCCTTTTCGTAGATTACTTTCGGACACTCCATAGCGCTGTAAGGCAGGATTACTTCATACTCAGTCTGATCAGGAGAGAAGCTGATTTCCGCCTCTTCGGAGTCGAGGTACAAGTCTCCGAGGTTTGCATTTTTGGATCTGCGAGTCGGGAACTTAATGAAATAGTCCATCGTGGTACCATCTTGAGCCTCCACATGAATCTTCGTTGTGCCGTTGGGTTTGCTGAAACAAGTAGTAATTACCTGGTTGGGCAATTGTGCAACAGGGAATACGTTTGGCACAACCGGCGTGAGCGAAGGCAGGGTGTCAATATAATCCGTTTTTGTGGGAGCGAATCCGTCCAGACTGACTCCGTCAATAAGTATGTCAGCCAGTAACGCATTCGAACTCTTCACGCGTGCGTAATTTATTGAATAGGTTTTGCTTTCTCCGCTTTGTGCGAAAACGATAACCTGCTGTAGTGTCTGACTTGCGTCAAGTTGCATTACTGTTTGTCCGATACGCGTCTCCACGGACAGATTTGGCAACTGTGCTCCTTCGTCAATGGTTACCGTATAATCGAAAGTCGTCGAGTTGAACGCTGGCGTAAGGGTATAACCGCCATCCACAGCGAGATTTTTGAGGGTAGCATCGTTATAGGGTTTAACCGTGTATTTCACGGTATAAGTAGCCGGTGTACCATCTTCGGCAAGTACGATTATCGCCCATTTGCCGTCCTCAACTTGTCCGAAGAACACAACTTGCGAGTTATCTTTCTCCTTATAGGAAATTACCGGATAATCGCTTCCAGGTGCCAATTCAAAGGAATAATCATAGGTCGTTGCCTTGAAACCGCTGATAAGTTTTCCGTCGGCATAGATAGCCTCCAAGGCATTATTGTTCTGGAGTTTTCGTGTGAACTCAATGCTATAAGAAGCTTGATTACCGAGCGTGTCCTGAACGAATATCCACGCCACACTGTCTTTCCAGTTCACTTTTACGGTTTGAGAATTATTGTCTTTTACTCCTTCGACGGCAGGGAAATCTTTCTCATAAGTTGCCTTATAGTTCAAGACAGCGGGATCAAATCCAACGAGCGCCACTTTGTTGACAAGTATGTTCTTGAGTCTGACGGTAGCCGCTGCTCCAGCCTGGAAGTCAATGGTATAAGTGTTTGCTTCTCCATCTTCGGGTTTCACTTTGATATATGCTTTACCAGCAGCATAAGGAGCCGTAATGGTTACCTGCTGTCCTGCCGCTTTCTTGACCGTAATGGCGGGACAAGTAGCCTTTTCCAATACTACGGTGTAGTCGAGTTGCTCTTTTTTGAATCCGGCTAATGGTTTACCGTCCAGATAAATCATATCGAGGAAGGCATTCTTTGAAACGGTAACGACAAACGTAATCTTATATTCCCGTTGGGCACCACTCTGTGCTGTTACGGTAATAGTTTGTACTTTATTCTCCAGTACGCTGAGTACACGCTGCGTATCTTCCGCCTTGTCGAACGTGACAGTCGGTATTTTGCTGACGCCCTCGGGCAAGTTGTGTGTATAATTCAGTTTATCTGCGCTGAATCCCTCCAACGGTTTACCATCCAGATAAATCATCTTGAGGTCAGTATTGGACGATGTAGCGACCGTGAAATGGATAACATATGTGCGACTGGCTCCGTTCTGAGGACGTACGGTTACTTTATAATCGCCGGTTACGCCGGAGAAAGTACGCTCTGTTGCCGTTTGGAAGTCCGGATTTTGGAGAGTATAAGAGATGTTAGGCAGTTTAGTAGTGCCTTTTTTGAGGTTGACAAAGTACTCTGTTTTTTCAGGCGCAAAGTCAATCTCGTAGCCCTCCACTTTGAGGTTCGCCAATGTGTTATCGCTATAGGTAGCGACAGAGAAATTGATGTAATAGTTGGTCATGTTACCATTTCCGGCAGTAACGGATATACGTGTTTTTCCGTTCACACCGGCGGTGGTAACGACAATCGTTTGGAACTCGTCGCTTGCGATCGGTTCAATGACAGGCAGAGTTGTAGTGCCCACAGGCAACTGGTAGTCATATGAAGTAACGTCCGCTTTGAAATCCGCGAGTGCCACGCCACCTATTTTGATACCCGCCAATGTGGATATTTCGGATTTCTCGGCAGAGAAGACAATCTTATATATTGTCTGGTCCCCATTGCCGGCAGTAACGGTAACGCGTACCGTTCCATCCACAGCTCCGTCGGGCAAGTCTGTTTTTACAACCGTCTGGTACTCATCGCCTTTCTCCCAAGTAATAGCCGGAAGGGAAGATGTTCCCAAAGGCAGATTAACATAGTAGGTTGTGTTCTCCGGGTCAAAGTCCGTAATATAGTTGCCCGCCTTCAGGTCTTTGAGGAAAGAATAAGAAGACGCCTCCAGTTTGAAGTTGAGTCGGTATATTTTGGCGACAGTATTACCGGGTGTTGTGACGCTGACGGTATAAGTGCCGCCATCGATTACCTCCGGAGCGTTGTAAGTAATCGTCTGCTCTCCTTTCGGATACGCGGAAACCGCCTCTACCGTAGGCATCTTGGTGGTATTGGTAGGCAGCGACACTTTATAAATCGTCTGTGTCGGAGTGAATCCAGGAACGGATTTTCCGTTTACTTTGATATCCTTGAGGGTATTATCAGCCAGTTTTCCCTCCTCGAAGGTGAGGGTATAAGTAGCTTTCGAAGTACCATTAGCCGCGGTAACAGCAATCGTTGCTTTGTCTGTAAGCGAAGCCGGTTGTGTAATTGAGACGATTTGCTCGTCCTCTTGTTTCTCCGCCTCAACCACGGGTTTTCCTTTGGCGCCGTAAGGCAGTTCAACCTTGTAGTTGTAGTTGTTTGGGTTGAAAGCAGCAACAGCGACGCGTTGTGACCGGTTGTCCGCATCGGTATAAGTATAGTAAATGTTCGCCAACTTGGCATTGCTGCTCTTGGCGGTCATGAACTGGATTTTATATACTGTAGTGGATTTGCCGTCTTCTGATTTGACAGTAATGACGGTCGGTGTATTCTTAAGATCTCCTTTGGTAATCGTTATTTCGCTTCCGCTGAGTTGTCGTCCGGGGAACGCCTTGGTTGTTCCTTTGGCGTTGGTTAATGAGCCTGCTCCGCGGAAAGCGGCGATGTCGGGGATAGAGGTTGTTCCCTCCGGTACGGAATAGATCTGTACCTCTTGGGTATTCGGGTCAAAGCCTTTCCATTCCTTGCCGCCGACACGCAAGGTTTGGATTTTGGACGAATAGATGAGTTCCACATCATCCACATAGAGCGAGTTACCGACATAAAGTCCGTTATTGGCGCGGAAGTTAGGATAGTTGGACGCCGAGAAAATCACGTTCATGAATTTAGGGGCGTTGTCATTCAAATAATAAATAGGCACACGTATATTGGTCCATTGCCCATAAGTAGCACGTTCGCGCCACATACCTTCGCACACCTGTTCGCCGGGAACAGTAGTCTTACATTCATTACCATTCATGGTAATACGAATATCCGACTCCTCGTTAATCTCCTCATGCGAGGTACAACTACCGTTCTTGCCTTTGTAAGATGTACCTTTGGCTTCTTTCACCCAGGCGTAATAAAGGAGATAGAAGTCCTCTTTGTCCCAGTTGTTTCCGGTACGCTTGATCCAGACAGACATAGTGTCTGGACGATGTGTCCAAGCCTGTCCGCCGGATGTACCGGCCGTTGCCTGATTGATTGCGGCAATACTGGGGAGGTATGCCCAAGGCTTTCCGATAGAGAAATAACCTGGGCTGACTTCGGTAATACCCAAAGCTCCGACCTCCTGGTCTTGTACCATCAAACAAAATCCGCCGTTACGGCCTGTTTCTTTGTGGGCGAAATTGAACTTCATTCCCACCTGCTCCACATGCGAGGCATTCCATCCTTTCGGCTGCGCCTCACCATCAAAAGCAGCTCCTGACCAATCCTCAAAATTGGCGTTGGTTAGCTGATAATTGTCCGCCGGAAAAGCAGTCGCAGCCACCAGCAGGGCAAACACACTTAATAAAAATTTTTTCATTGTTATTTATAAATTATTTAAGATTTTCCAAGCCTTTGTAAAAGCCCATTTTTTATCGGCTGCAAAATTACTGCTTTTTTGTCAAGTACACAATAGCATACTTTACGAAAAAGTACACGATTATTAAGTACCTATCTAAAGATAGGTGCAAAGTAGAGTTAGCAAAATGTACGAAATTTAAGAAAATCAGCAATTAAAGGCAACTTGAAGAGTCCGGGATGATTTTCGCGGGAAGGAATGTTGTATATTTCGCATGACTAATTGGCGGAACGAAGGTGGTAAATCTTGCGTTATTCTTAGCCTGACGTATAGTGAATATCGCGGGAATAACGCGGCAATCACGCGGGAATCACGCGGGATTGTGTGGTTGTTATCTTGATATTTCATGGAGGATTGATGGAGGTTTGATGGAAGTTTGGTTAAGGAAAGAAGGAGAGAAACGAGATAAAAAGGAAGGTTTACGGGACGGGAATGTTGTATTTGGGATGGGATGACGAGGATTAAGGCTCCTTATAGTTCAAGTTCAGAAAAATATTGCCGATAATAAAAAACAGATGGCAAAATGGCTTCACAGAGAAGTTTGGCACGAAATTTGTAGAAGAAAATAAGGCGGTCTATGTAAACATAGAACATCATAGGCAAGTATAGCCAAACCTAAGACGAGAGAAAAGATAATTATTCAAAACACTATACAAAAATGCAAGTAGATATTCGTGAATTGCAAGAGCGCGTGGAGCGCGAGAGTTCTTTTGTAGATGCCTTGACATTAGGCATGAATCAAGTGATTGTAGGCCAGAAACATCTGGTAGAGAGTCTGCTTATTGGTCTGTTGAGCGATGGGCACATATTGTTGGAAGGCGTGCCGGGTTTGGCAAAAACCCTCGCCATCAAGACCTTAAGCGATCTCATTAAAGCCAATTTCAGCCGTATTCAGTTTACGCCTGACTTGTTGCCAGCCGATGTGATTGGTACACAGATTTATAGTCAGAAAAGCGAAGAGTTCAAGATCAAACGTGGTCCTATCTTCGCTAATTTTGTGTTGGCGGATGAGATTAACCGTGCTCCGGCGAAAGTACAGAGTGCTTTGTTGGAGGCGATGCAGGAACGCCAAGTGACCATCGGAGAACAGACGTTCAAGTTAGACAATCCGTTCCTCGTTTTAGCGACTCAGAACCCTATTGAGCAGGAAGGAACTTATCCTCTACCCGAAGCACAAACGGACCGTTTCATGCTGAAAGTGGTAATCGGTTATCCGAAGAAAGAAGAAGAACAAGCGATTATTCGCCAGAACATATCTTCGGAGCAGAAACAAGTACTTCCTATTCTGAGCACAGACGATATCATCAAGGCGCGCAAGATTGTGAACGAGGTTTATCTGGACGAGAAGATCGAGAAATACATTGTTGATATTGTTTTCGCAACACGTCAGCCGGAAGAGTACGGATTGAAGAATCTGAAACAGATGATCGCCTTCGGCGGCAGTCCGCGTGCGAGCATCAATATGGCAAAGGCTGCGCGTGCGTACGCGTTTATTCATAGGAGAGGCTATGTCACGCCGGAAGATGTACGTGCCGTATGTTATGACGTGCTTCGTCACCGAATCGGTTTGACCTACGAGGCGGAGGCCAACAATGTAACGACGGAAGATATCATTACAGAGGTGTTGAACGCCGTTCAAGTTCCCTAAAAAATCGTAATTACGTAATCACGTAATCACGTAATCACGTAATAATAAAGAAGTTATGACTTCAGAAGAATTATTACAAAAAGTCAGGAAGATAGAGATAAAGACCCACGGATTGAGTCGGAACATCTTCGCAGGCGAGTACCACAGCCAATTCAAAGGTCGTGGAATGGCTTTCAGCGAAGTGCGCGAGTACCAGCCGGGCGACGATGTGCGTTCGATTGACTGGAATGTGACCGCTCGACTCAACAAACCGTACGTCAAGATCTATGAAGAGGAGCGAGAACTGACGGTGATGTTGCTCGTCGATGTCAGCGGTAGCCGCAATTTTGGAACGGTAAGCCAAATGAAACGCGACACGATGGCCGAAGTAGCCGCTACTCTCGCCTTCTCAACCATAGAGAACAACGACAAAGTGGGTGTAATATTCTTCTCTGACAAGGTGGAGAAATTTATTCCGCCGAAGAAAGGCAAAAGTCATGTCCTGCATATTATCCGTGAGTTATTGTGTTTCGAGCCCGAGGACAAGGGAACGGATATCAATGCCGCGCTTCAGTACTTGATCAACGCTCAGAAACGGCGTTGTACTGCGTTTATCATTAGTGACCTGATGGATGTACAATTTGATAATACACCAAGCGCAAATGGTCGCGGAGTTGCTCCCATTGTGATTGCCAGCAGGAAACATGACCTGAGTGCCATTCAGATATATGACCGTCGCGACGCCGAGTTACCGAATGTAGGGTTACTCAAAGTGAGCGATGCGGAGACCGGTAAGCGAATATGGGCAGATACCGCGCTTCGCAGCACTCGGGAAGCCTATGCCAAGGCTTGGCTCAAACAGCAAGATGCCTTGGAAAATGTGTTTCAGAAAACGGGTATCAACCATGTCAGTTTACGGACCGACGAAGATTATGTAAAGGCATTAATGCGGCTTTTTAAGATGTAATGACAAATTATGTTTAATTTACTTTTAGCAATAGTTGTTTCCGCGTCGATCGACTCGACGCAAATGGTGATTGGGGAACAGACACACATGCAAGTCCGTGTTACTCATGACACGACCGAGCAAGTTCTGTTACCAATCTTCGGTTCCCAGTTACCGCAAGGCGTGGAGGCTGTCAAGAGTTCCCAACCGGACACAACGGTATTGGAAGACGGACGTGTGCAGGTGAGTCAGGATATGACCATCACCAGTTTTGCGGACACCACTTACACTATCCGTCCCTATGTAGTCAGTTCCGGCGGAGATACCGTTTATGCGGAATCCCTGTCCATCGACATTTTGCGTCCGGAAGGCGTAGATGAGATGATGGAGATGAACGATATCAAGGACATTGAGAACGTTCCCATCTGGTGGTGGGACGTTTGTAAATGGATTCTGTTAGGTCTCGGCATCCTTCTTCTCGGCATTGGCGGATATTTCCTGACCATGTGGGTACTTGCCCGCCGTAAACCGGCTGAAGAACCGATTAATCCGGAGTTGCTCCGTCCGGCGGAAGAAGTTGCGTTGGAGAAATTGGACGCCATCAAAGCCGCAAAGATATGGACAGAAGGCCGCTTCAAAGAGTATCACACAGACCTGACGGACGTAGTCCGCGAATATATCGGTCGTCGGTTTGAGGTACATAGTACGGAGAAAACCAGCGATGAGACCCTGCGTGAATTGAAACCGATTCTGCCGGACAGAGGACTCTATGATCGTTTGAGCAAGATGCTACATCTGGCTGATTTAGTGAAGTTTGCCAAATGGAATCCGACGCCGGACGAGAACGAACAAGCTTTGACTACGGCATATGATTTTGTACAAGAAACGAGGCCTATTCCCACTTCCGTTCCGGAAGAAGGCGAAGAAACACCTCAATCGTAAATGGTTAAATTGTTAAGATTATGACATTTGCTTATCCAGAATATTTGTTTCTGATGTTACTGTTGCTGCCCATGACAGGATGGTACATCTACGAAATGCGCAAATCGGACGCAAGTTTACGTTTGAGCGATACGAGCACACTGGACAGACAGCCCAAGCCCTTCCGCGTATGGCTGTTACATCTGCCGTTTATACTACGCTTTGCTGCGATCTGCCTGATCAGTATCGCCTTAGCTCGTCCTCAGTTGTCAAGCGTTGGTTCACGAGAAGAATCGACGGAAGGAATAGACATTATGATGGCGCTTGACGTGTCCGGCACGATGTTGGCTGAGGACTTCAAACCCAACCGTCTGGAAGCCGCCAAAGAGGTTGCCGCAAACTTCGTCAAGGATCGTCCCAACGACCAAATCGGCTTGGTCGTATTTGCCGGAGAGAGTTTTACCCAATGTCCGCTGACCACCGATCAGAACGTATTGGTCAACCTCATCCGTTCCGTTGAGTTTGGTACAATCGAAGATGGAACCGCCATCGGTTTGGGACTCGCCAACGCGGTGAACAGAATGAAAGACAGCGAGACCAAATCGAAAGTGATTATTCTGCTGACCGATGGTAGTAACAACCGCGGCGACATTGACCCTATGACAGCCGCCGAAATAGCGAAGACATTTGGTATTCGCGTATATACCATCGGCGTCGGAAGTTACGAACAAGCACGCGTTCCTTACCAGACCCCTTACGGCGTACAATACACTACAATAGATTCCGAATTTGACGAGACTACACTTCGCCGTATCGCCGAGACAACAGACGGCCAATATTTCCGCGCGAAAGACAATAGCAGTCTGGAGTCCGTCTATGCAGAGATTGACCAGTTGGAGAAGACCAAACTGCGTGTTCGCGAGTATAGCCGCAACCACCAGGAGAACTGGATGCCTTTCCTGTACGCCGCGCTCGCATGTTTGATTTTGGAACTGATTCTCAGGTATTTTGTGCTACGAACAATAAGCAATTAAGGGTAAAATGAATGGTAAAAAGGCGGAATGACCTTTTAACGAGGTTTTAACCTGCTTTTAACGAGGTTTTGTTATTGGCTCTTTATAGCTCGTTTACCTGATAACAAAATGCGAAAATATCCAAATGAGAAAATGAGAAAATGACTAAATAATAAATGGTATTATGTTCAGATTTGCAAATATAGAATTCTTGTGGCTGCTTTTCAGTATTCCGGTTTTGGCAGCAACATATTTCATCTATACACGCTATAAACGTCGTCAGTTGGAGGAATTCGGCGACCCGGAGTTAATGTCCCAATTAATGCCCAACGCGAGTCGTGTTCGTCCGAACGTCAAGTTCGCTATTCTCTTGACGGCGTTGACCCTGCTGATTATCGCGGCGGCTCGTCCTCAGTTCGGCGTTGAAGAGACCGAGGAGGACCAGCACGGCTTTGAAGCGGTGATCGCGTTGGATATTTCCAACTCGATGTTGGCGCAAGACGTAGAGCCGGACCGTCTGGAACGAGCCAAACAAATGGTTAGCAAACTGGTGGACAAGATGGCCAATGACCGCGTTGGGCTGGTCGTATTTGCTGGAGAGGCGTTTGTCCAACTGCCTATCACCAGCGATTATGCGTCAGCGAAGATGTTCCTCAACGCCATCTCGCCGGATCTCATCCGTATGCAGGGAACCGCTATCGGGGCGGCTATAGGGCAATGTATCAACTGTTTTGACAAGGAACTGTCGGACGCCGGACGAGCTATTATCATCATCACCGACGGAGAGAATCATGAAGACGATGCGATTGTCGCGGCGAAGAAAGCACAGGAAGAAGGAATACGCGTGATCGTAGTGGGCATCGGTAAACCGGAAGGTACCACGATCCCCGACCCTGCAACGAACTCTTACCTCAAGGATCGGCAAGGAAACCCCGTCGTCAGCAAACTCAACGAGGAGATGTGTATGCAAATAGCGGAGGCTGGTGGAGGTATCTATGTTCATTGCGACAATACCAATACGGCTCTCCGGACTATCCAGAATGAACTGGAGAACCTCAACACCACCAAGTTCAGCGGTATGGCTTACAAAGATTACAACGAACAGTTTGCTTCGTTTGCGCTGATTGCCGTGCTGCTACTCATTATTGATTTCTTTATTTTTAACCGTAAAAACAAAGTTCTCAGCCGATTGGATATGTTTGGAGAAAGAAGTTTATGTATCGCCGTTTTGCTTGCTATTGGCACCACAGCCTTTGCGCAAAGGGAGTCACACGACATACGGAGCGGCAATTCCTCGTTCAGAGACTCCTCGTTCGATAGAGCAGAGGTTGATTATCGCCGCGCATTGGACATTAATTCAGACAGTTACGCTGCGCAATACAATCTCGGAAACGCCTTGTACAGACAAGCAGAGAAACTCCGCAAAGACTCTGCGATAACTGACAGCGTCAAATACCAAACAGCGATTAATGCCTTTCAACGCGCAGCGAGGTTGGCGAATGAAAATCATAGCAATGATTCCGTTCGATACGGAAAAGCGATGTACAACGCCGGCAATAGTTTTTATGCCTTAGGAGACAATAAAAGCGCTGCGGAGGCGTACAAAGAGGCGCTGCGCAGAAACCCGAAAGACGAAGAAGCAAGGCTTAATCTCGCCAAACTGAAAAGTATGAGTTCCAGCAGTTCTGCCGGAGGAGGTGGAGGTCAACAGGAGGAGAAAAAAGACGAGCAGCAACAACAGCAACAGCAACAGCAACAACAAGAAGAACAACAGGAAGAACAGCAAATGGACAAAGAAACGGCTGAACAAATCCTACAAGCTCTTGAACAGGACGAACAACGTCCGCAACAACCCCAAGGACAGAAACGACCATTAGAGAAAAACTGGTAATATGAAAAAGATACTATCCTTTGTTTTATTCGTCGGCATCGCGTTGAGCGCGTATGCCGATGACGTGGTTTTCAAAGCACAAGCTCCGAATCAAGTCATTGCCGGAAGGCCCTTCCAACTGACCTACTCCGTCAATCAGAACGGTCGGGATTTGCGCGCACCGGAGTTTACTAACTTCGACCATTTGGCGGGTCCATACACTTCGACACGATCCAGTTCCTCATTTGTCAACGGACAACACACCTCCACGTTTGAACAAACGTACACCTTCACGCTCATGGCGCAACGTGCCGGTACATATACGATCCAACCCGCGTCCATCAAAGTGAACGGCAAGGAGTACCAATCGAACGGCGTACGTATCGAAGTACTTCCGGAAGACAAAGAACCACAGCAATCTTCCGCACAAGGCGGACAAAGCAACACGAACACTCCAAGCGGACAAAGTGCCGGAGCCAATGGCGATATATTTGTCCGTACGATTGTGTCCAAAACACGTGTACATGAACAGGAAGCGTTGGCGCTGACCTATAAACTGTATTTTGTGAATGTGGAAGGTCTGCAAATCACCAACAATATCAAACTGCCCGAGTTTACAGGATTCCTGAAACAGGAAATAGAGCAAACGAACCTTCAGGCACAACTGGAGAACTACAATGGCCGCAACTATCAGACCGCTGAACTGTACCGTTTTGTTCTGTTTCCGCAACGTTCCGGAGATATACAGATTGAGCCGGCTCACTTTGAATTTATGACTCAGGTACGTGTACAACAACGTTTCCGTAGCATCTTTGATGACTATTTCGACTCCTATACCAACGTACCCAAAGGAGTTACTGCGCAAGGTATAACGATTCATGTGGACCCGTTGCCCAACGGCAAACTCGCCGGATACTCCGGTGGTGTGGGTAGTTTCACTCTCACACCCTCCATCTCCAAAACAGACTTGACGGTCAACGATGCCTTTACTATCAAACTGACTATTTCCGGAGAGGGGAACATGAAACTGATTAAGACGCCCTCCATTGATTGGCCCGAAGGATTCGAAGCCTACGATCCGCAGGTAAAGAACAATTTCAACATCTCCAAAAGCGGTTTCAAAGGCTCCAAAACCATTGAATATCCGGTCATCGCACGCAATGCCGGAGAATATACCATTCCGCCAATTACCTTCAGTTATTTCGATGTCAACGAGAACACCTACAAGAAACTCTCCTCTCCGGAATATACCGTTACTGTCAGACGTGGAGCCGGAGAAACATCCACCTCTTCCACCCAACCGACGATGGTCAGTTACACCCGGAAAGAGGACATCAAACAGCTTGGTTCAGACATTCGATATATTGATACCAAAACCCCGAAAACAGGAAAGCGCAACGCGTCTCTTGTCGAGTACGGGAGCGCCGAGTTCTGGTTGTGCTTCCTCTTCCCGTTGGGCATTTCCGTGATTCTGCTGATTGTTCTGCGCAAACGGATTAAGGAAAACGCCGACTTGGCTCGTGTCCGTTACAAACATGCCAACAAGACCGCGCAAAAACGTCTCAAAGCGGCTCGTGCTGCATTGAAAGCCAACGACAAAGATCTTTTCTATAGTGCGATTGAGCGGGCTGCATGGCTATACCTCAGCGACCGGCTATCTATACCTACAGCTGAATTGAACAAGGACAACATCGCGTCTATCTTACAGCAGAAAGGTATCAGCGAACAACTGATAGCGGAGGTCAAGAATGTACTCTCCACCGCTGAATTTGCGCGTTATGCGCCCAGTACCGACCATGCGATGGAGGACCTCTATCGGGCTACAACAGAATTGATTAACAACCTCGAAAACCAACGAATATGATAGTCAGCAACACAAAAACCAAAAACTCCACATCCCTGTTCCTGAGCAGGGGAATAACGGCATTGTTTCTGTTCTTACTATGCCTCAATAGTTATGCCCAAACTTCTTTTGAGGAGGCTAACGAAGCCTATGCGGCGGGCAATTATGCCGAGGCAGCCGAGGCTTACGAGACATTGCTAAGCGATGCCCCTTGTGCTACGTTGTATTACAACGCCGGAAACGCTTATTTCAAGCAAGGAGAATTAGCCAAGTCCATTCTCAACTATGAACGTGCACTTCGTCTCGAACCGGGGCACAAGGATGCCAAATTCAATCTCGCCTTTGCACAAAGCCGGATTACGGACAATATCGTTGAGCACGATTTTTTCCTCTCCACGTGGGTCAAATCCGTCCGTAACACGCTCAGCGAACATAGTTGGACGATTCTATCCATCTGTTTCTTTGTCTTGTTCTTGACGGGCATATTGTTTTTCCTGTTGTCACGCGAGATATGGGTTCGAAAGACTGCATTCCATATTGGTTGGTTGGCTCTCCTTTTCTGTATCGTAGCAGGGCTGAACGCGGGGTCTCTGCATAAAAGAGATACCCTGCGCAATGAAGCTATCATCACACAGGGTATTGTCAATGCCAAGTCTTCGCCTGACCGTTCAGGAACCGACCTTTTCACACTTCACGAGGGCACCAAGGTGACCATTCGTGAGGTGCTTGGCAATTGGGTTAACGTCCACGTCGGTCCGAACGAGGGCTGGATTCCGTCGAAGGACCTTGAGAGGATCTAGTCGATGTACTACTTGAGCGCGTCGAGGTACTACTTGAGCGCGTCGAGGTACTACTTGACCGCGTCGAGGTACTACTTGACCGCGTCGAGGTACCCGTAGAGCGGTTAGAATTATTCGAACTCTCTCTTTTTATGGTAGAGGTACGACCTGTACTGTCGGTTGTCTTAATCGTCGTACGGGTTGTGCCGCTTTTATTGACACGCGTGTTCACTGACGTGGTGGGCTGACGCTTGGTTGTTTGGGTGGTCTGGGTCTTTGTTGACTCCGGTTTCTTCGTACTCGACTTCGTATCTGTCGAACGTACAGAAGAACCCGTTCCCCTGTTGGCAGAAGTGCTTGAACCAGACGCTGAACTGTTGCCTGTGCTGGCGGAAACAGTACTTGTACCTCTGGATGAACTGCTTGAAGAAGACGATTCTGTCTTACCCGCATTGCTGTTACCGGACGGTGAATTAGAAGCCGAATTGCCGCCTCTTACCGAAGTGGATGTCGAACTGGACGAACCGGATCCACGGGTGTTACCCGACGCTGAACTGTTGCCTGTGCTGGCGGATACAGTACTCGTACCTCTGGATGAACTGCTTGAAGAAGACGATTCTGTCTTGGAAGCCGATTTATTTGTCTCAGCCGTTACAGCATTGCGTAGTTGACCTGTGTTGCGCACAGAGACACCGCCGGTTTTGGTGGTCCCTATCGTACGGGTCACACGATTATCGAACGATTCGCTCGGATGATCACGGTAATAGTCGTTTCGTGTATGTGGCTTGGTCATCGATGTATAACCACTGTAGTACGGCTGTGAAGGATAATCGCAGTGATGACAGTAATGATGGTTCGTCATGTAGGTCGTCACATAGGCCTGATAGTGATTCAGATAAATCGGTTTCGGCTGGGTGTAATACGACGGGAAATGGCCGTAGTAATACGGAGACGACCATGCGGTATATACAGGTCTTCCGTAGATATCCCAGAGAGGTGGACGTTTGACAAACACCGGACGAACGATATAGTTGTAGCCGTACAGGTATCTGTCACCGATGACCTCTACGTACAATACATCCGGACGGCGTTCTGCAACCAGTGTAGCTACGTCCTGGAAGACGCCCGGAGCCAAACATGCCTGAATCAGCAACGCATGATAATAGCCGTTACAAGTCTCTATTACGCGTAAGTAATCAATCCATCCGTCACGATTAAGATCCAGGTTGTTAATCATATAACGGCTTGAATTAAGAAGTTCCTCGAAATCCTGTATAGAATGTGACTCTGCAAAAGCCGCAGCAACGGCATTCAAGTCCAGATAGAACGACATATCGGCATTGTAGTTCGTCACTGTAACAGTCTTGACTGTTGTGGTCTTAGGAGCCGGAGTGGTCACCGTCGTGGTATAAACGGTTTGTACAGGTACGACCGGTTCAACCGTCGGAGCCACCGTACGGATGGTGGTCCAACAGCTGGTCAAAATGACAGCCGATAAGGCTAATAATGTTAACTTTTTCATTATATTCACGTTTTTGTATTTACAATGTCTTTGCTACTTCTACCTCCTCGAATGCCTCCAGTACATCCCCTTCTTTGAGGTCGTCGTACGCCTTGAGGCTCAAACCGCATTCGGTATTGACACCGGCTTCTTTGATATCATCTTTGACATGCTTGAGCGATGCCAAATCGGCTGTTTTGATTACTATACCGTCTCGAATGACGCGTACTTTGTTGCCTCGTTTGATCTTGCCTTCGCGGACGATACAGCCGGCGATGGTGCCCACTTTGGAGATATGGAAAGTCTGCAACACTTCCAGCGTTGCCGTCACTTCTTCTTTTACCTCCGGGGCAAGCATACCCTCCATTGCCGCTTTCACCTCATTGATAGCGTCGTAGATAATCGAATAGATTCGGATATCCACTTCTTCGGTATCAGCCATCTTGCGTGCTGTGCCTGTAGGACGGACATTGAAACCGACGATAATCGCATCGGATGCCGCCGCCAACATCACATCGCTGTCGCTGATAGCACCTACGGCTCCGTGGATGACGTTGACTTGGATGTTCTCCGTCGATAGTTTGATCAGACTGTCTTTGATAGCCTCTACCGAGCCGTCCACATCCGCTTTGACGATGATATTGAGTTCCTTGAAGTCGCCGATAGCGAGACGGCGGCCTATTTCCTCCAAACCTACGTGTTTCTTGGTCCGGATGGATTGTTCGCGTTGTAACTGCTCACGTTTGTTGGCTATCTCACGTGCCTCCTGTTCCGTTGGCAGTACGTTAAACTCGTCACCGGCTTGCGGTGCTCCGTTGAGACCGAGGATGGAGCATGGTTCACCGGGATGAACCTCGGTGATTTTCTGACCGCGCTCATTGAACATGGCTTTGATACGGCCGTGGAACGTACCCGCAAGAACGATATCGCCCATATGTAACGTACCGTCCTGAACCAGCAGCGTCGCCACATAACCCCTACCCTTGTCCAAAGAAGACTCGATAACCGAACCTTTGGCACGCCGTTTAGGATTAGCTTTCAAGTCCAGCATATCCGCTTCAAGCAACACTTTTTCCAGCAATTCGAATACGCCTGTTCCTTTCTTCGCAGAGATCTCCTGACACTGGTACTTACCTCCCCAGTCCTCGACGAGGATATTCATGTTGGACAGTTGTTCGCGTATCTTGTCCGGATTAGCGCCGGGTTTATCGACTTTGTTGATAGCGAAGACCATGGGCACTCCGGCTGCCTGTGCGTGGTTGATAGCCTCTACCGTTTGTGGCATCACTGCGTCGTCGGCGGCGATGATGATAATCGCTATATCGGTCACTTTCGCTCCGCGTGCACGCATGGCGGTAAAAGCAGCGTGACCCGGGGTATCAAGGAAAGTGATATGACGGCCGTTTTTCAGTTTCACGTTGTAGGCACCTATATGTTGCGTGATACCACCGGCCTCACCGGCGATCACATTCGCGTTTCGGATATGGTCGAGCAGAGAGGTCTTACCGTGGTCAACGTGTCCCATGACGGTGATAATCGGGCAACGGGGCTCTATGTCTTCTTCGTTAACCACCTCGTCCGCATTGATTTCCTCCACCACATGGGCTGCCACATATTCTGTTTGGAATCCGAACTCTTCGGCTACGAGATTGATGGTCTCGGCGTCCAGACGTTGGTTGATGGAGACGAAAAGACCGAGAGACATACATGTACCGATAATCTTGTTGACCGGCACGTTCATCATCACCGCAAGGTCATTGGCGGTAACGAACTCTGTCAGTTTGAGCACTTTGGATTGCTCCTGTGCCTCCATGCGTTCGAGTTCATGTTTCTCACGTTCCTGTTCGCGGCGCTCACGTTTGTATTTGGAGGTATTACTCTTGTTTTGTTTCTGTGAGAGACGGTTGAGGGTCTCTTTGAGTGCGCGTTCCACCTCCTCTTGTGTGGCTTCACGAGGTTGGTTCTTTTTGTTCTTCTTGCCGGCTTGGTTACGTTTGTCGTTCGGATCTACTTTGGCGGCGTTATTCTTGATACGCTCACGTTTCCGACGTTCCGCTGCAGCAGCCTGCTGTTGTGCCTGTTGGGCTTGTTGAGCCTGTTGGCGGGCCTCGCGTTCCTTGCGTTTCTGCTCTTTGGTCTTCTTGGCAGGACGAGTGGAGGTATCTATCGCGTCAAGGTCTATTTGACCGATCACTTTCGGCGCATGTTTCAGTTGGGGTTTGCCCAGCGTGAAGATCTCCGGTTTTTTGTTTTCGGGTTTGGGCTTCGACGTTTCTACGGCGGTTTGTTGGTTAGAGACAGCCTGTTTGTTTGGCTCCTCTTTCTTTGCCTTTTGAGCTGCCTTTTGAGCTGCCTTTTGAGCAGCCGCACGAGCCGCCTCCTCCTCTTCTTTAGCACGCTTGGCAGCCTCAGCCGCTTTGCGTTCCTCCTCTTCACGAGCCTGACGCGCTGCCTCCTCACGACGGGCTTTTTCTGCCGCTGCACGAGCCGCCTCTGCCTCTTCTTTAGCACGCTTGGCAGCCTCTGCCGCTTTGCGCTCCTCCTCTTCACGAGCCTGACGAGCCGCCGCTTGACGGTCCGCCTCTATCTTCGTGGCCATGTCTTTGTTGAACTCTTTGGCAAGAAGAAGGTAGAGGTCGTCGTCTATACGCACATTAGGATCGGACTCGATAGGATGACCGTTTTTCTCACACCACGCGGTGAGAGTCGCCATTCCGATATTTAATTCCTTACAAGCTTTTATTAGTTTGATAGCCATAAAATTATTTACTATTTGGTCATTT